>CANBRV010000036.1 GCA_947372005.1 Comamonadaceae bacterium
CAGCTGCGCGATTGGGCGGGTGACGTAATCAAGATTACGCGATCAAAGTTGCGCAACGAGGTCGAGGCAGTGCACATAGTGCGGCTGCGTCATCAGCTCATCCCACATGGCGCACGGCGCTTGTGGGAGTAGGGCTAGGCGGCGCTGATTGCCCACCTCGGATGCCTGCCAAGCCTTATCCAGTGTGGCTTGCAGGCCATTCAATAGCGCATCTACAGCTTCGCCGCCATCAACGGACTGGTTGCACAAGAGCACCATATCGCAGCCTGCCGCCAGCGCCACGCCAGCCGCTTCGGCATACGACACTTCTTTGCCGTCAATGAGCCTTGCGCCTGCCATGCTGAGATCATCGCTAAAAATGGCACCTTGAAAATTGAGTTTGCCGCGCAAGATATCGTTTAACCACTTGCCTGAAAACCCAGCAGGGCGAGAGTCCACTTTGGGGTAGATGATGTGCGCTGGCATGACGCTGGTGAGCGTGGAGGATAGCCAGTCATAAGGCGCTGCGTCGTCTTTCAAAATCGCGGTGAGAGAACGTTTATCCACAGGGATGTCCGTGTGCGAATCAGCCGCTACAAAGCCATGACCTGGAAAGTGTTTACCGCAGTTTGCCATGCCAGATAACAAGAGACCGTGCATCAAACTTTTAGCGAGCAGCGTCACCACGCGAGCGTCCGCAGCAAAAGCGCGGTCACCAATCACGCCGCTGTCGCCCCAATCTAAATCGAGCACAGGGGTGAAGCTCAGATCCACACCGCAAGCGCGTAGTTCCGCGCCCAGCACGTAGCCGCAAGCGGTGGCAGCATTAGTGGCCGCTATTGGATTTTTGAGCCAAAGCTTGCCCAAATCCCGCATAGGCGGCAGATGCGTAAAGCCATCCGTTTTAAAGCGCTGCACGCGCCCGCCTTCATGATCGACGCAGATGAGTAAATCAGATCGCACAGCTTTGATTGACGTGCAAAGTGCAGCCAGCTGATCGCGGCTTTCCCAGTTGCGAGCAAACAAAATCACACCGCCCGTAAGGGGGTGCTTGAGGCGTTTTTTATCAACAGCAGATAAGCTCGTGCTAGCAACATCTAGGATGACGGGGGAATGGAGATTCATATTTCGCTTTCAACAACAACAAAACTAACGGCGTAATCGGTCTCATCGCTCAAACTGACTTGTGCGCTTAGACCTTTATCTTCAAACCATTCTTTCAACACCCCATGCAACACGACACAAGGCTTCCCTGATGGTGCTTTTGCAATCTCGCACAAGCGCCACGTCATGGGCATGCGCATGCCAAGACCGATGGCTTTGCTGAAGGCTTCTTTGGCTGAAAACCGCGTGGCTAAATAGCGCACGCCTCGTTCAGTGACTTTGGCAGACCTTGTGTGCCAAAGCGCCATTTCGCCTTCGCTCAAAATCTTAGCTGCAAAACGCTCACCGTGCTTGTCTAGCGCAGCGCGAATCCGGCGAATGTCGCAAATGTCGGTGCCAATGCCGTAGATCATGTTGATCGGTAATGTGTGGGTCAGTGGTGATGGTCGTGACCGCAGCCAGGGCCATGAACGTGCGCGGGCGCAGCCACAGGGGCAAGTCCATGCCCCACTTCAATGCAGTGGTTGTAAGCCTGTACGGTTTGCGCATAACCCATCTCAAGCGCATCACCAATTAGCGCGTGACCAATTGACACTTCTTTAACGAGAGGGCAAGCCACTAAAAAATCGGAAAGGTTTTGCAGGTTCAAATCGTGTCCTGCATTGACTTCCAAGCCAGCAGCGACTGCCGCGCGGCAAGCGTCGGCATATTGCTTCATGGCTTGTGGCTGGCTGGCTGTGCCGTGCGCACGTGCAAAGGATTCAGTGTAGAGCTCCACGCGGTCAGCGCCAAGCAGCTTGGCAAGGGGCATTAAGCTGCTAATCGGATCCATAAATAGACTCACGCGCGTGCCAACAGCATGCGCTGCGTCAATCGCAGCTTTCAGACGTGCTTTATCTGTCGCGCCCATGGTGTCTAGCGCCCATCCATGGTCGCTGGTAAATTGATCTTCCGAGTCAGGCACAAAGGTCGCTTGATCTGGTTTGCACTCTTCAATGAAGGCCATTAAATTTTGAAATGGATTGCCCTCAATGTTGAACTCGGCCACATGACCTTGCCCCTTCCAAAGTGTCAGTAGCGCACAGAGCTCGCGCACGTCATCGGCTTTGATATGCCGCTCGTCAGGACGAGGATGCACGGTAATGCCTGCGGCACCCGCTTGCAGGCACATGATGGCAGCACGCGTCACGCTGGGGATGCCCAGATGACGGGTATTGCGAACAAGCGCAACTTTGTTGAGATTGACGGATAGAGCGGTTTGCGATGTTGACATGGTGCTTTTTAAAGTTGCTGCAAAGCCGTCATCATTTGAGGCGTTTTAAGCGGTTGTCCACAATGGTAATTCAAGAGCGCTCGGAGTTGATTTTTGAGCATCTGTGTGGTTTGCGGTGCGGTTGTGACATGCGTGAGGACTTGAGAGAAATCTCTGCTTAACAAAGCATTGGCTAAAGCCTCCCATTGACTGCCGAGTAAGGACCATGCGTCTGCATTGGTAGCTAGCCTCAGACCCGTATCTACGTTGAGGTTGTAAAGACTACTCGTCTGTAAGCCTTGCTGGGTTTGGGTTACAGAGAATAGGTCAGGTAACCAGCCCATGTTTTGCAGCAGTAAAAGCTCAAACGAACGCAGCGCAGCCGTCATCAAGCTATTGTTTTGCGCGACGACAGAGACGGTTTGTGCGTAGAGGTCATAAACAAGCTCTTGCGGATCATCGCGCAGCAGGAGTCGCATCATCAGCTCATTGAGATAAAAACCAGTCAAAAGCGCGTTGCCCGATGGCATCGCATAGCCACCCACCCATTCGGCGCTCTTCAAGGCTTTCACTTCGGCATCGCCCGAGTAGGTGATGCGCAGCGGTTGCATAGGTAACAGCACCGGGCGAAAATTGGAAGCAGGTCGCTTTGCGCCTTTGGCGATCAAAGCCACGCGGCCATGATGGCGCGTGAGCATTTCAACAATCAAACTCGATTCACTCCAGTCGTAACGATGCAGGACGAAGGCTGGCTCTAAAGTGATGCGGGTGGGCTTCAATTACTCGTAACCGTAAGTCTTTAATCGTGTCGCATCGTCTGCCCAGCCTGATTTGACTTTGACCCACAGCTGCAAAAAGACTTTGCAATCCATCAGTTTCTCTAGCTCCATGCGAGTTTCGGTGCCGATGCGCTTCAAGCGTTCGCCCTTGTCGCCAATCACCATGGCTTTGTGGCCGTCGCGCTCGACGATGATGGTGGCTGCAATGCGCTTCATTGCGGGTTTGTCGTTGCCCTTGGCATTTTTGATGATTTCCTCTTTGAACTCATCAATCACCACTGTGCTGGTGTAAGGCAGCTCGTCACCTGTGAGGCGGAATAATTTTTCACGGACGATCTCAGCTGCTAAAAAGCGCTCGCTGCGGTCGGTGAGTTCGTCCTCGCCGTAGAACCAATCTTGTTCAGGCAAATAGGTGGCGCATAGTGTGAGCAGGCGCTCCACGTCTTTTTTATTTTTCGCTGACATGGGAAAGAGTTCGGCAAAGGTGATACCTTTTTCGTTTTGTTCGCCTTGCATGGTTTGCAGCCACGGCGCAATCTCGGCGCGCTTGGCAAGGTCTAGCTTGTTGGCGACCAAGATACACGGCACTTCTTTATTAAAGAGTTCTAGCACCTGTGCGTCGGCGCTGGAGACACGTCCCGCTTCGGTCACAAACAAAATCAAATCGACATCGTTGATTGCGCCCGTGACGGTTTTGTTGAGCGCTTTATTGAGCGCATTGCTGTGCCGAGTTTGAAAGCCTGGCGTATCCACAAAGACATATTGCGTTTGTTCAATCGTGCGAATACCCGTAATGCGATGCCGTGTGGTTTGCGCTTTGCGCGAGGTAATGCTGATCTTTTGCCCGACCAAGGCGTTGAGTAATGTGGACTTACCGACGTTGGGCTTGCCGACAATAGCAATCAGCCCGCAGCGCTTATTGGACGTGGGCTGCACGAGTGGCATATTGCCAGAAGCACTGCCAGAAGCATCGCCAGAGGAGGTTGTCATTTGCTGTCTTTCATAGTGTCCAAAATCGCCTGCGCCGCTGCTTGCTCGCCTGCGCGGCGCGTGCTGCCAATGCCGCGCTCGGTTTTTTTGAGTGAAGGCACATAGCACTCCACATCAAAAGTTTGTTCGTGAGCCGCACCAACCGTACCAATCACAGTGTAGACAGCCAGAGGCATCTTGCGTGCTTGCAGCCATTCTTGCAACTCCGTTTTAGCGTCTTTAGCGGTCTGACTCATATTCATGTCGACACGAATGTCTTCTAGCCACGTCTTGGCAATACGCTGCGCTATGTCGTAGCCTGCATCAAGGTAGACCGCACCCAGCAACGCTTCCAAGCTATCAGCCAAGATGGATGGGCGTTTAGCACCACCCGATTTGGCTTCGCCTTCACCTAATCGCAAACAGTGGGACAGTCCTAATTTGAGAGCTAGGCCATGCAGACTATCTTGCTTGACTAAATTGGATCTAATGCGCGAGAGTTGACCTTCTGGAAGATCGGGCAGTGCCTGATACAGCAAGTCGGAGACGATAACGTTAATAACAGCATCGCCTAGGTACTCTAAACGCTCGTAATGCTGAGCACCAAAACTGCGATGCGTCATGGCTTGTTGCAATAAAGACGTATTTTTAAACGTATAACCAATGCGCTCTTGCAGCGCTAGCAAGGGCTTGGGCGCGCTCATTACTCGAAACCGCCAATTCGTTTGAGATTACCAAAATTCATCCAAACAAAGAAGGCGCGGCCCACAATGTTGGCGTCTGGTACAAAACCAAAATAACGTGAATCGAGTGAGTTGTCGCGGTTATCACCCATCATAAAGTAGTGACCTGCGGGCACGGTACACGTAACCCCCAATTCGCTGTATTGACAATTTTGCTTGTTGGGGTAATTTGCTTCAGTATCTGCTTCATTCCAACCTGCGGGGCGTCGCTCGTTATTGAGTAGTCTGTGTGTTTTTCCGCCAATTTTTTCTTCAAATAGTTTGCTGTAAACCATTTGATCCTCGTCAAAATAGTCGGGTAGCGCATCTTTTGAAATAGGCATACCGTTAATAGTGAGTGTTTTGTTGATGTAGGCGATTTTGTCTCCCGGCAAGCCAATGACGCGCTTGATGTAGTCAAGACTTGGTTTGGGTGGGTAGCGAAAGACCATGACATCGCCGCGTGCAACAGGAGTGCCCTCTGTCATTTTTTTGTTAATGACAGGAAGGCGCACACCATAGTGAAATTTGTTGACCAGAATCAAGTCGCCAATTTGTAGCGTGGGAATCATCGAGCCTGACGGTATTTTGAACGGCTCAAACAAGAACGAGCGCAACAAAAATACGATCAAGATAACGGGGAAAAGTCCTGCTGTCCAGTCTAGCCACCACGGTTGTTGCGTGCTGACTGCTGTGTCTTCAGGATAGCCAGGGCGAGGTAGGGACTTGGCGCGGGCTTTTTTGAAATAGAGAAGTTCAGCAACCCAATAAGCGCCTGTGACTACCACGGCCATAAAGAGGAGGAGTGCAAAGTTGCCCTCTAATTTACCTGTGTACCAAGCACCAATGTAAGTTGCGAAAGACGCAAGCACAAGGGCAGTCAGGGCGGGCATGATTTTGTTCAGCATGGGTGTTTTCTCAGCGTTCTTTATATCGTTTTTGTTTTAATCGTCAACCTGCAATATGGCAAGGAAGGCTTCTTGTGGCACTTCTACAGAGCCGATTTGCTTCATCCGCTTTTTACCTGCTTTTTGCTTTTCTAGTAACTTACGTTTGCGAGAAATGTCACCACCATAGCATTTTGCCAGCACGTTTTTACGCAAGGCTTTAATGCTTTCCCGTGCGATGATGTTTGCTCCAATGGCGGCTTGAATTGCCACGTCAAACATTTGGCGCGAAATAATCTCGCGCATTTTGGCGGCCACGGCACGCCCACGGTACGTGGCTTGCGAGCGGTGTACGATGATGGACAGTGCATCGACGCGCTCGCTGTTAAGCAAGATATCGACCTTGACCACATCGGATGCGCGGTATTCTTTGAACTCGTAATCCATCGACGCATAGCCGCGACTCACTGATTTGAGTTTGTCAAAAAAGTCGAGAACGATTTCGCCCAGCGGCATGTCATACGTCAACACGACTTGGCGGCCTTTGTAGGCCATATTGAGTTGCATGCCACGTTTTTGATTGGCCAGCGTCATTACGGCGCCCACGTATTCTTGCGGCATATAGAGATGCACGGTCACGATGGGTTCGCGGATTTCTTCAATCTGACTCACTTCTGGCATTTTGGATGGGTTCTCCACACGGATGACTTCGCCATTTTTGCCAGCGGTCAGCACTTCGTACACCACGCTAGGCGCTGTGGTGATGAGGTCTTGGTCAAATTCGCGCTCCAACCGTTCCTGCACGATTTCCATGTGCAAGAGTCCAAGGAAGCCGCATCTAAAACCAAACCCTAGCGCTTGACTGACTTCGGGTTCGTAGTGGAGCGATGCATCGTTGAGTTTGAGCTTTTCTAGGCTATCGCGCAGCGAATCATATTGGTTGGCTTCGGTGGGGTAGAGCCCCGCAAACACTTGCGGCTGGATTTCCTTAAAGCCTGGGAGCGGCTCGGTTGCCGTAAACGCTGCGCCGCCTGTGCCAAGCTTAAGCAGCGTAATCGTGTCGCCGACCTTGGCGGCTTGCAGCTCTTTGATACCCGCAATGATGTAGCCCACTTCACCTGCTTCTAGCGATTGGCGGGGCTCATTGGTCGGCGTGAAGACGCCCACGTTGTCGGCGTTGTAGATGGCGCCTGTCGCCATCATCGTAAACCGCTCGCCTTTGCCAAGGCGACCATCCACCACGCGCACTAGCATCACAACACCCACGTAGGTGTCGAACCAGCTGTCAATAATCATGGCACGCAGCGGCCCGTCTGGATTGCCTTTTGGCGGCGGCACTTTCGCCACCACCATCTCCAAAATCTCTTCAATACCCATGCCTGTTTTGGCAGAGCAGGGAATGGCTTCGGATGCATCAAGCCCAATCACGTCTTCGACTTCTTTGCGCGCAGATTCTGGATCAGCGTTAGGCAAATCCATTTTGTTGAGCACGGGTAGCACTTCCACACCCAGATCAAGCGCGGTATAGCAATTCGCTACCGTTTGCGCTTCTACGCCTTGGCTGGCATCAACCACCAAGAGTGCCCCTTCGCAGGCCGATAGTGAGCGGCTGACTTCGTAACTAAAGTCCACGTGTCCAGGGGTGTCAATCAAATTCAGGTTGTAGGTTTTGCCGTCTTTTGCTTTGTACTGAAGTGCAGCCGTTTGGGCTTTGATCGTGATGCCACGTTCTTTTTCGATGTCCATCGAGTCCAGCACTTGCGCCGACATCTCACGCTCTTCCAAACCGCCGCAGCGCGAAATCAAACGATCAGCCAGTGTAGATTTGCCGTGGTCAATGTGGGCAATGATGGAGAAATTCCGAATGTGTTGCATGAGAGAGGGCGATGTACAGAAAAAAGGGCGCGTCCATTTGATATGACGCGCCCTGTAAAACCAATTCCGAGTGGCAACTGCAGATATTGGACAGACATTGTAGACAATGAAAATCCACTAAATTGCCACAAATTTAGGCGCTTATGCGTTGCCTGTATTGTAAAGGGCGATCATGATTGAGTATTTGTAAGCGCACACTTACGGATTAGATATTATTCTTTTGTAATTCTCAGTGTTACTAGAGACTTTTTTGACGTAGTCGCGAGTCTCAGAAAAGGGGATATTTTCTGCCCAAATTGCTAATGCGAGAGCTTTATCTCCTGATTTTGCCGCTGGGTCGTTTTCCATCGCTGCACGCCAGGTTTTTACACGGTGCGGTCCTGCGTTATAGGCGGCAGCGGCATAAGCTGGATTGCCATCATTTTCTTCGAGCACGTATTTGAGATAAGACACACCCAACAGCAAATTAGTCTCTATGTTGTGAATCTGGTTATGCGTGAAGTTCGTCAGCCCTACCCGTTTGGCTGTCCAGCGAGCGGTAGCTGGCATCAATTGCATAAGCCCAGATGCGCCAACGTGTGATTTAGCATCTGTAACAAAACGGGACTCTTGACGGATGAGGCCATATACAAAAGCAGGGTCAATACCCGTCTCTTTGGCCTGCGCCACTAACGCCTCGCGATGTGGAGTAGGGAAGCGCTGCGCCCAATTCACAAGACGAGTTGTGCGCTCCGATGTATTGATGCAGCGATCCCAGACCTCAGCTTCGCAGGCTATTGCTGCCGCGCCCAAGCGCTCTTCGTCGCTCATAGAGCCTTTGGCTAAATTAACTTCATATGTCCACTCGCGCACACCTTCCGAGCGCAAACCAATACGGATAGCGTAAAGCGCGCGCTGCAAACCCTTATTCGCTTTGGCCTCAGCAATAGCTTGTTCGCTAGGCTTTGCTTCTACCAGCACAGTTACAGGTACGGTTGGAGCCGTTTTGCTACGATTAACTTGCCGTGCTTTGGCAAGCCAACTTGTCCAGATCGGGTCTTGCCGTGCGTCGTCACTCATTGCCTGAATCACGCGCTCAACTAGCTTCCAATCGTGCATACGCAAGGCGACACGCGCCCACCAGCCCAGCATGTCGTCAGAGATATCCGTTGTTGCTGTGATTTTTGCAAACTGATCCAGCGCAGATAAGTCTAAGTTTTGAGCCAGCGCTCGCCCTGCATAGCCTAACGCCCAATTTTTTTGCTGCGCATCTAAAGCATCAAAATCCCTTGGCAGATCTGTACCTGTTCGCGGTTTGTAATTTTTTCGCCAAGAAACGATGGATGGCATTTTGCCTGCACTGATTAAAACTTCGGCCACTTGCCCACAGCCCGACTTCACTTCTTTTTGGCTCATCCACATGCGCTCGACAAGCGCCGCATCATCACGATTGGCGTAGCAACGGACGTCTTTATCATCACCCATGCGGTAGGCAGCAAGATTGGCTGCAAAGCCACCCCAGTCTTGATTTTTACCAAGTAGCAATAACCAGTCGGCACGCAGACGGTCTTCGGCATACGTTCCTGCGTATCGTTTATAAAATGCGTTCAGTTCAGATTGCGACGCGTCTTCTAATCTAGATTTGAGTGCCCAGTATCCAGCCCAAGGTTCTAATACATGGCCTTTGGCTTGCGGGAATAGTTTGTTAAGCAGCTTTGAATCGTTCTTTTTATAGGCGGCCGCCATATCAAGAATGACGGCATCTTGAGCTAAGCTGGCTGTCATGCAAACTAAGGCTAGGCATGTTGTAATGATTTTTTTAAATGTCATGGCTTCGATTATCGGTAAGGACACATGGATAAACAACTGCTGCGAAAAGACTTAGTTGCTAAGCGTGAAAATTTAAGCGACAAACTGACGCGTATTGATCTTTTAACGCAGGCTATGCGTATTTGGTTGATGGGTAAGCAAGATGCCGTCATTGGCGCATATTGGCCGATTAAAGGTGAGTTTGACCCACTGCCTGCGCTGCATCGCTGGAAGGAAGACGGCGAGCTACTTGGCATGCCTAAGCCGCGCAGGATTGGCCTGCCTGTTGTCTACAAAAAAGACATGACACTTCAATTTCACGTCTGGTATCCAGGTTGTGAAATGGAGGAGGATGCTTACAACATTCCTAAGCCCAAAGATACGGATGTGATTACACCAACGTTGCTCTTTGTGCCTTGTGTCGGATTTGCCGTGAGCGGCGCCAAGGCTTATCGGTTAGGCTATGGCGGCGGTTTTTACGACCGCACATTGGCGAGTCTTTCTCCGCGTCCTTTTACCGTTGGGCTGGCATTTGATTGCGCTCGATGTGATTTCGAGCCGCAAGAGCACGATATGCCACTCGATGTAGTGCTGACTGAAAACGGCGCTGCCGTTTAGCACAGATAATCAAAATTATGTCTGACGATCAAACTCCTACTACTTCCAAATCCCGTCCAGCTCCTGGTGAGCGGCGCATTCAAATTTTGCAAACGCTAGCGCAAATGTTGCAAACGCCTGGCGGCGAGCGCGTTACCACGGCGCTGCTCGCAAAACGCTTAGATGTGTCCGAGGCCGCGCTTTATCGACATTTCGCTAGCAAAGCACAAATGTTCGAAGGCTTAATTGAATTTATCGAGTCATCGGTGTTTGGGTTGATTAACCAAATTGCCGAGCGCGAAGCCAACCCTGCAATGCAATGCAAACAAATTGCAACCATGGTGCTCACCTTTGGAGAGAAAAATCCAGGGATGACGCGTGTGATGGTGGGGGATGCGCTGGTGTTTGAGCACGAACGTTTGCAAACGCGGATGAATCAATTTTTTGACAAGATTGAGTCTAGTTTTAAGCAAGCCATGCGAGATATGTATGCCGCATCCAGTACACCGACAGCGGATGCTCATGCACGTGCTTCTGCGCTTACGGCCTTGCTGGCTGGACGCTTGCAGCGGTACGCTCGCTCTGGCTTTAAAAAATTACCAACTGAAAATATGGATGCCACCTTGGCGTTCATGATCTAAAGAAGAGGATTTAGTAATGAAAAAACTACACGCACTTTTAGCATGCATCACATTCGTACCGTATTTGGTTTTTGCGCAGGCATGGCCAACCAAGCAACCCATCAAACTTGTCGTGGTGTTTCCAGCTGGTGGCTCGGTCGATCAAGTCGCTCGCATCTTGCAAGTGCCGCTGCAACAGGCGCTTGGGCAAACCGTCATCGTGGACAACAAGGGCGGCGCATCGGGTGCGATTGGTACGGCGCTGGTAGCGCAAGCCCCTGCCGATGGTTATACGTTTGGCGTGGTGTTTGATACGCATGCGGTCAACCCAAGTCTCATTCCTAACCTTACATTTGATACGCGCAAAGATTTAGCCGACATCATCGTCGTGGGCAAGTCTGGCATGGTGCTGGCGACCTACGCTGCATCCGAATACAAAACCTTTGCCGATGTCGTGGCCGCATCTAAGGCTAAAAAGAACGTGAGCTATGGCTCGATTGGCTCGGGTAGCTTGGGACATTTGGCGATGACGCTCTTGGGTAAATCTAGTGGGTTCGATTGGCAGCACATTCCCTACAAAGGCGGTGGCCCACTTATGAACGATGCGATTGCAGGTCATGTGCCGCTGTCGATTGGTTCGGTTTTTGTGAGCAAGCCGTTTATCGACAGTAAGAGGATGCGCCCACTTGCCGTGACGAGCTCCAAACGCTCTCCCGACTTACCCAGCGTGCCTACCTTGGTTGAGCTGGGTTATGCAGGCTTTGAAGCGCAAGCTTGGTGGGGCGTGATTGCGCCTGTAAAAACGCCATCCGATATCTTGCGCCAAATGAACGAGGCGCTTAACAAAGTGCTAAAAGACCCCGCTGTCGCCAAAAAATTAGATGAACAAGGTATCGATATTGTGGGCGGCACGCCCGCTCAAGCCAAGTCGTTCATCGAATCGCAAATGGTGATCTGGGATAAGGTTGTTAAGGACAACAATATCAAGGCAGAGTAAGTTACTTAAAAATCATCCGCGCGCCGTCTAGCGTACGCCCAAACCATCCAGCTAAAGCCACGTCCTGCATGGCTTGCAGCGGGATCGATTGCCAAGCTTGATTGTTAATCAGCACCTTAAGTGCGGCAACGTTTTGACCCGCAGTAAACGGCGCAACCAATGGGTCGGGGCGTGCAATTTGACTCGTCACTTGTGCGGCCTCTGTGCCTGCTGGCACAGAGACCACCAGTGGCTTGCCGCTAGCTAGCCCCAGCTTTACTTCGCTACTCGCGCCCTTCCAAATGTGTGGCGTGGCGATGATGGTGTTGGCATCAAACAGCTTCATGGATTCAAACGCGTTGTAACCCCAAACCAACAGCTTTTCACCTTCATTGGCGCGTGCGATTTCGCTTTGTGTACCCAGCAAAATAGCCAGCAAACGGCGTTCGCCGACGCGGGCATCTGCGCGCTTGGATGTGACGACAAAACAATAACCTGCTGCATCGGTATGCCCCGTCTTGAGACCATCCACCACAAAGCCCGTTTTGGTTGAATCACGAAATAACAGCCTGTTACGGTTCGTGTCGTTGGATTTGGGCGAGCCTTCTAATCTGAATTTTTGGATGGCGTAGTAGCCAATGTATTCAGGGAAATCGTTCATCAAGCGAGTGGCCAAAATCGCAAGATCTTGCGCTGTCGTTATATGTCCAGCAACGGTCAGGCCTTCGGGATTTTTGTAACTGGTGTGCGCCATGCCAAGTAACTTGGCACGCTCATTCATCAGCTCTACAAAGCGCTCGACCGAGCCGCCCACGCCTTCGGCAATCGCAATGGCTGCATCATTGCCCGACTGCACGATGAGTCCTTTGAGTAAGTCCTCTACGCGCACACTCATTTTGGGGTCGATGAACATGCTTGAGCCTTCCATCTTCCAAGCGCGCACGCTCACTGGCAGGCGCTGGTCTAAGGCGAGCTTCTTCGTTTTCAGTGCATCAAACGCTAGATATGCCGTCATGAGCTTAGTGAGCGATGCGGGTTCTACGGGCTGATCGGCACCTTTTGCAGCGAGCACTTGATTGGCGGTGACGTCGAGCAGTAGATAAGCGCGAGCTTCAATTTCGGGTGGAACGGGAGCAACAATTTGCGCTGAAGCGTTGAAAGAAAAAACAACAACGAGAAACGAGAGAAGATATTTCATGCAAGGTGACGAAGAACGAGATTTTTAAGAAGCGGCAATTGTCCGTGAAAGAAGTGCGAGCCCGCAGGCACCACGGTTACGGGCAAACTTTGCGGACGCGCCCAGTCCATCACGGCAGAAAGCAGCACTACATCATCTGCTTCAGCGTGGAGCACATAGGTACGGTTATGCAGCTCGGGCGCAATGGGGGCAAGATTGAACTTGCCAGCCGCTGAGCCAATGAGGGCAATGCGCCCAATGTCTGCATCCAAGTTGCGTCCTTGGCTTGCCATTTGCTGCAAGGCGTGGGAGACGCAAAACGTACCAAACGAAAATCCTGCCAAAGAGAGGCTGCCTGCACTTGCGTATTCGTTGATCACCGCG
>CANBRV010000037.1 GCA_947372005.1 Comamonadaceae bacterium
CAAATTGGCGGTGCGCCCGGCAATAAAAATCTTGAACCCATGCCATGGCGGCCATTTCAAACGGTGACGTGGGCGTATTTTTTGTATGGCGTGGGCTATATCGTGTACCTCACGTTCGTCATTGCATGGCTGCGTGAAATGAAGCTGGGCACGGTTGCGGCAACGACTGTGTGGCTGGTGCTTGGCATGGCTGCTATGGCCTCGGGCTATGTATGGAAGGGCGTGATGGCACGTTGGCAGCCCACATCGACATTTGCCGCTGCCACGCTGTGCACTGCTTTGGGAACGGCGCTGCCATTGATCTCCCAGACATTTGCCGTTTTGTTGCTATCTGCTGCACTCGTGGGCGGTTCGTTTTTTATGGTGCCAGGCGCCATGATGGCTTTGGCACGCAAGACTTTGCCTCAATCGCTGTGGGCAAAGGCCATGAATTACTTCACCATGATCTTTGCCATCGGCCAAGCGCTAGGGCCTGTCGCCGCTGGCTGGATAGCGGACACCTACGGTATGAATGCTGCAATGGCTGCGGGGGCAGGTGTTTTGGTGCTTGCGGCAGGTTTGGCGAAGTTGCAGCGCAGCTAATTTAGCCCAGTAGATCAAGTAATGCCAGTAAGTCGGCAGGTTGATTTAGCACGTGATCGGCGTTCCAGGTCGCAAGTTCGTGTTCGCCTTCGTACCCCCAAGTCACGGCAATCGTCGTCATACCTGCGGCGTGGCCAGCGTCAATGTCGCGTTTGTCGTCACCCAAATACCAGCAGTTGTTGGCTTGCAAGCCTTTTGCTAATTGGCTTGCAAGGCGACATGCCTCTACCAGCGGTGCTGGATGTGGCTTGGCGTAAGCCGTGGTGTCGCCGCTGACCACGGCGCAGGCGCCGTGCAGCTCTGGCATGCACGCCACTAGCGGATCGGTAAACCGCTTCGATTTATTGGTCACGATGCCCCACACAATGCCTCGTGACTCTAGGTTTCGCAGCATGTCCGCCACACCTGCAAACGCAAAAGTGCGTGCGTCCGCTGCGCCAATCGATGCTTCGTAATTAGCAAAAAATTCTTCGCGCATTGCTAAAAAATCAGCGTGATCGGGCGCTATATCAAACGCCACTTTGAGCATGCCGCGTGCACCAACGCCAGCCATCGGGCGATAGAGTGCGTCTGGTAGCGAGAGCAGACCGCGATCTGTTCGCATCTTGTCTACGGCAGCGCCTAAGTCTGGTGCGCTGTCGATGAGCGTTCCGTCAAGGTCAAAAAAAATGGCGGCAGGTTGTACGGGCAGTTTTGCGTGGCTCATATTTTTTGCATCGCCATCATGTAGTTGACGCTGGTATCCGTATTTAAGGCGTATCGCTGGGTGATCGGGCTGTAGCCCAATCCACGTGTGGCTTGTAGGCTAAGGCCACTGCTTCGCGCCCAAGCAGCCAGTTCAGCAGGCTGGATAAATTTTGCGTATTCGTGCGTGCCACGTGGAATCAGTCCGAGCACATATTCAGCGCCCACAATCGCCTCTGCAAACGATTTGACGTTTCGGTTGATGGTGGAAAAAAATACCCAGCCATTTGATTTAACCAACGTTGCGCAGGCTCGCACAATGGCAGCTGGATCGGGCACATGTTCTAGCATTTCCATGCAGGTCACCACATCAAATGATGCGGGCGATTCAATCGCCAACGCCTCGGCGCTGATTTCACGATAGCTCACGCTGGGCGTATTTGCTTCCAGCGCATGCAACTGCGCAATTTGCAATGATTCGCGGCCTAAATCAATCCCTAAAACTGAAGCGCCTGTCGCATCTTTGCTGGCAAGATGTGCCATGCTGTCGGCAAGAATACCACCGCCGCAGCCCACATCCAGTATGCATTTTCCACCAAGTGGTGCTATGGAATCTATCCACCCCAAGCGCAAAGGATTGATCGTGTGCAGCGCACCAAACGAAGGGCTGCTGGTGTCCCACCAGTCGTGTGCGACGTCGGTAAATTTGGCGAGCTCGGCCGCATCAAAATTTTTATTCATGCTGTAATTGTCTCTTATGACTTCAACTCAAAACACCGTAGCGAATATCGCAGTTGTGGGCAGCGGCATTGCAGGTTTGTCCGCTGCTTGGCATTTGGTGCAGGATCCGCGCGTTCGCGTGACGCTCTACGAATCTGACCTGCGCCTCGGCGGTCACGCGCATACGGTAGACGTGACCGTTGGCGGCAAAACCTTTGGTGTGGATACGGGGTTCTTGGTCTTCAATCACAAAACTTATCCAGGCCTCACGCCGTTTTTTGAGCAACTCGGTGTGGTGACCGCGCCATCTGATATGGGGTTTTCGGTGCAAGTTGGAAAATCTTTGGAGTGGGCGGGCAATAGCCTATCGAGCGTTTTTACGCAGCGCAAAAACTTGGCTAGCCCTCGCTTTTGGCGAATGCTGAAAGACATGCTGCGCTTCAATAAAGCAGCGACTCGCTTTGCACTTCAGCCGCCAAACACTACGCAAACGCTGGGTGAGTATTTGGTTGCCAATCGGTACAGCGCCGAGCTGCGCGATTGGTATTTGATTCCGATGGCTGCTGCCATTTGGAGTTGCCCCACCGAGACCATGCTGGCGTATCCCATGGCGACGTTTTCGCGCTTTTGCCATAACCATGGACTTTTGCAAATCACGAATCGTCCGCAGTGGTACACGGTGCAGGGTGGTTCTCGGCAGTACGTGGATAAAGTTCGGGAAGCTTTATCTAGTAAGGGCTGCGAGGTGCGCCTTGGACAAGCCGTAACAAAGATTGCGCGCACGGATGATGGCGTGACCTTGCACACAGCAGTGGGCGTAGCACGCTTTGATGCGGTAGTGATTGCTGCGCATTCGGATCAAGCGCTACGTTTGCTGGACGCGCCCACAGCGGATGAGCAGCGCGTGCTGGGTGCGATTCGGTATCAGCCTAATCTTGCGGTATTGCATACGGACAGTTCGGTGCTGCCTAGCCATCAGAGGGCTTGGGCGGCGTGGAATTACGAAACGCAATCCAGTAGCGCCAATCCAAACCAGCAGCGCGTCTGTTTGCACTATTTGCTTAACAAACTGCAGCCGCTGCCCGTTGGTGTGGACGCCCCTGTGCTGGTGAGTTTGAATCCGCTAAGCCCAATTGACCCCGCCAAAGTGCTCCAAACGTTTGACTATGACCATCCCGTGTTTGACAGCGGTGCGATTGCCGCGCAGCAAGCACTGCCAAGCATTCAAGGAGATAGGACGGGGGGCGGCGTGTGGTTTGCAGGCGCTTGGGCGAACTATGGATTCCATGAAGATGGCTTCCAGTCGGGTAGAGATGCCGCAAAAGCTGTATTGGCCAGATTGAAATGAATCAATTACTAAGGCCTGATGCCGCGCTTGAATTTGGCTTTGGCGTCACGCGTCACAAAAGGCTTTGGCCAAAAGAAAATAGCTTCGAGGTAGGGAGCGTGTTTGTGCGTCTTCCTATGCGTGCCATTGCTTTGCAGCCACCATCCAGAATGGCCTTTGGACTCTTTGGTCTGAACAAGGGCAGCCCGCTTGGCTTTGCGGACAGCGACCATTTTGAGCGCAGCAAAACGCACGGCAGTGCGCTCGCAGCGCTAGACAAATTGCTGTTGGCGCAAGGCATCACGTCTTGTACGGGTGCGCTTGCGGGTGAAGTCTGGCTGCATACGTTCCCGCGTGTGCTGGGTTATGCGTTTAAGCCTGTGAGTTTTTGGTTTTGCCACGATCGCACAGGCGTGCTTCGCGCTGCCCTTGTCGAAGTGCACAACACCTTTGGCGAGCAGCATTGCTATTTGCTGCATCACAAAGATGGCTCGTCGCTTGTGGATGGCGCGACTGTGGTAGCGCAAAAGGTGTTTCATGTCAGCCCGTTTTTTCCTGTGCGCGGGGAATATCGATTTCGCTGGCACCTAGGCTCGCAAAATTTGAATCTAAACCGCTCGGTGGTGCGTATTGACTATATGGACGCGCATCACCACCCCGAACAGCCACACGGCATCACGCTATCAACCAGTATCTCTGGGCGGCATGAGCAGGTGACAACGGTGTCTTGTCTGCGCGTTTTGTTCGGGTATCCTTTGCACGCTACGGTAGTGTTACTTCGGATACATTACCAGGCGCTCAGGCTATGGTGCAAGGGCGCGCGCTTTTACCGCTTGCCCGGCAAGCCTTTTATCGATGTCACGCACAGTCAATGAACGTATTATTTTTGGAATGTTGGAAAAACTCCAACACGGCACATTAAGGCTCACAACGCCAAGTGGTGAAGTGCGCGAATTTGGTACTCGTACAAGCCAAGCACCATATGACTTGGTAGCCGATCTTCAGATTCTCGATACGCAGGTTTACAGCGATATTTTGCGTGGTGGTGATATCGCGTTTGCTGAAATGTTTATGCACGGCAAAGTGACCACGACGGATTTGCCGCAGTTACTCAAATTGTTTGCACGCAATCGCCAAGCTATTGAGGCGGCCCTGCATGGCAGTTGGTGGGGCGTGCTATTAGATCGCTTGCTGCATGTGCTGCGGCGCAATACCAAACGCCAAGCGCGTAAAAACATTGAAGCGCATTACGACCTTGGCAATGACTTTTATAAGCTGTGGCTAGACCCCACCATGACCTACAGCAGCGCCCTGTTCGAGGGTGCCGATGTCTCCCTGCCAGCGGCGCAAGAGGCCAAGTATCAACGCGTGCTGGGACAGCTTGGAGACGCCAAAAACATCTTAGAAATTGGCTGCGGCTGGGGCGGTTTTGCTGAGGTGGCCAGCAGCGCTGGGCGGCAGGTGACGGGGCTGACGCTCTCAACCGAGCAGTTGATTTATGCCCAAGAGCGACTCGTCCGATCGGGACAAGGCCATACGGCAGATTTGAAACTGCAAGATTACCGTGATGAGTCCAATCAATACGATGGAGTGGCCAGCATCGAAATGTTTGAAGCTGTGGGTGAGTCCTATTGGCCATCGTACTTTGAGTGCGTAGCACGGAACTTAAAAACGGGTGGCCGTGCGTGCATTCAAAGCATCACGATTAAGGACGAGCTGTTTGACCGCTATCGCTTGGGTACAGATTTTATTCAGCGTTATATTTTTCCAGGTGGCATGTTGCCAAGTCCTACCGCTTTTGCAGAGGCTGCGTCAAGCAAGGGTTTGCGCATCGTCGATCACTTTTCATTTGGGCAAGATTACGCACGGACGCTGGCAATGTGGCGCAGCAACTTTTTAGCCAAATTGTCCGAAGTGCGGGCGCTGGGTTATCCAGAAAAATTTATCCGCATGTGGGATTTTTATTTGGCGTATTGCGAAGCGGGGTTTGAGTCGGGTGATACCAGCGTGATGCACTTCACTTTGGAGAAATCATGAGGCAATTGATGAAATGGCTGAATGTATTTTTGTGTGCGTTATTGCTGGCAAGTTGCACCGCTGTGGACGTTGCAAACTACGCCAAAGAGCAGCCTACGCTCAAGCTAGAGCAGTACTTCAACGGCAAGCTGGTGGGTCATGGCATGGTGATGGATAGAAGTGGCGAGGTCACGCGGCGCTTTGTTGTCAACATCACGGGTACGCTGGGCACGGATACCAGCGGCTTGCAGACGCTGACGTTAGATGAACGGTTTGATTGGAGCGATGGCAAAAAAGAGGCTCGTGTGTGGACGCTAAAACGCGTTGCCAGCGGGGAGTGGTCAGGTCAGGCTGTCGATGTGGTGGGGGTGGCGGTTGGTAAGGTCGCCGGCAATGCGCTCAATTGGCGCTATGCACTGGCGCTGCCTGTTAAAGACGCCATCTATAACTTAGATTTTGATGATTGGATGTTTTTAATTAACGATCACGTGATGCTGAATAAAGCGGTGTTCAGCAAATACGGCATTCGGCTTGGTGAGATTTTGATTAGCTTTCAAAAGCTTGAAAAAGTTGATGGAAGCAAGCCATGAGCTTCAACCCCGCAATCAAAACAACCGACTGGCAAGGCAAAAGCGTCTGGTTGATTGGCGCGTCTACGGGCATTGGCGAGGCATTGGCACGCAAGCTCACCAGCCTTGGCGCGTGTGTGGTTTTGAGCGCGAGGAATGCCGAGCGTTTAGCAACACTTTCAAACGAGCTACCTCGCTCTAGCCCACTAGCCATGGACTTCACCGACAGCATGGCCGTAGAGGCCATATGGCATAAGGCCTGCGAGGCATCTGCCCCGCACAGCATGCCTGACATGGTGATTGTGAATGCGGGTAGCTACGAGCCGATGCTGGCCAAAGATTTTGACCTTGCACGCGCCAAGCAGCAGTTCGAGGTGAACGTGGGCGGGCCGCTCAATGTACTGGCCGAGGTACTGCCGGCGTACACCACCGCCAAGCGCGGGCACGTGGTCTTGGTTTCTAGCGTGGCGGGGTATCGTGCGCTGCCCAAGGCCTTGGTGTATGGCGCTAGCAAGTCGGCACTGAGCTACATGGCGGAGGCGCTGTATTTGGAGTTGTCAAACAAGGGCGTCGCCGTGACGCTGGTTTGCCCAGGATTTGTCAAAACGCCGTTGACGGCCGACAATGATTTTGAGATGCCAGCGCTGATTTCGGCGGAAGAGGCGGCAGAGCAGATCGTGCGTGGACTTGCCCAAGGCGAGTTTGAAATTCATTTCCCTAAGCGGTTTACGCGTTTTTTAAAAATGCTGGATTGGTTGCCACGCAGTCTTTATTTCAAGCTAGTGAGAAAACTATTGTGAGCACAACTTTGGATATCGATACTGTTGCAAGCCATATCAGGCAAGGCTTTGAAGGGCTGACGCTAGGCGGCGTGGATGCGCTGGCGCGGCTGTATGCGGTGGATGCAAGATTCAAGGATCCGTTTAACGATGTGCAAGGACGTAGCGCAATTGCACACATCTTTCTCCACATGTTTGGCCAAGTGGATACGCCCCAGTTTGCGGTGACGGCTTTGATTACGAAAGCGGGCACAGCGGGCGTATGTTCACAAATTTTTATGCGTTGGGATTTTTTGTTTGTGGTGCGTGGTAAAGCACAAACGATTCACGGCGCGACGCATTTTGAATTGAATGCGGATGGTCTCATTACTTTGCACCGTGACTATTGGGATGCGGCTGAAGAGTTGTACGAAAAGATGCCAGTTTTGGGTTCCATCATGAGATGGTTGAAATCTAAATTGAAGGCATAAAGACCAGACATAAAAAAACCTGCCGAGGCAGGTTTTTTTATGAGTTCAAACAGAATTATTTGTTTGAACGTGTGCCCACAACTTCGATTTCAACGCGGCGATTTTTAGTCTTGCCTTCTTTTGTCTTGTTGTCAGCAACTGGCTGCTTCTCGCCTTTGCCTTCGGTATAAACGCGGTTCTTCTCGATACCTTTAGACACGAGGTACGCTTTTACAGCTTCAGCACGCTTCACAGACAATGCTTGGTTGTATGCATCGCTGCCGTCGGAGTCAGTATGACCCACAGCAATGATCACTTCTAAGTTGATTGCTTTAACTTTGCTTGTCAAATCATCAAGCTTTGCTTTGCCGTCAGCTTTAACTACTGATTTGCCTGAGTCAAAGAATGCATCAGCAGCGTAAGTTACTTTAACGGCAGCAGGAGGAGCTGCTGGAGCAGGTGCTGCAGATGGAGCTGCTGCTGGTGCTGCAGCCGGTGCTGCTGGAGCAGGCATTGCATCCTTAGGAGCCATTGGTGCGGCACCCGTGATTGCGCCATCGCAGCCCTTAGCTGCTGTTGCTGGTGTCCATGTACCACTTCTCCAGCACAGGCCTGTACCGCTAGTCCATGGGAGCGCATCAGCGCTGCTACGCCAGTTTTGAACGTCTTGTGCGCTAGCAGCGGTTGCGAGTGCTAAGGTTGCGAAAAGCATTGCTACTTTATTGAGTTTCATTGTAAAAATCCTCTTGAAATATGAATGCAGCAATGCTGCGATAAAAAACTAGCCAGCGAGTGGTTTATTTCCACACGAGGCGTATGGTACATCAAAATCATCACTATTTCGCCGTTCGATGTCCTCTAAAATCTGAGGGTTTACATAAATACAACAATACTGAGCCCACATTCCCATGCAATTTGCCAAAGAAACACTCCCCATCAGTCTAGAGGAGGAAATGCGCCGTAGCTACCTTGATTACGCTATGAGCGTGATTGTGGGGCGTGCGCTCCCTGATGCTCGTGATGGTCTGAAGCCCGTGCATCGTCGTGCTTTGTTTGCTATGCACGAGCAAAACAACGATTGGAATCGTCCGTTTAAAAAGTCGGCGCGTATTGTGGGTGACGTGATGGGTAAGTACCATCCGCATGGTGATAGCGCAATTTATGACACGATTGTTCGAATGGCGCAGCCGTTTTCGCTGCGGCACATGCTGGTGGATGGACAGGGCAATTTTGGCTCAGTAGACGGTGATAACCCAGCCGCCATGCGTTATACCGAAATCAGGCTCACCAAAATTGCGCATGAAATGTTGGCCGATATTGACAAAGAAACTGTCGATTTTGGTCCTAACTACGACGGCTCTGAAAAAGAGCCGCTGGTACTCCCCAGTCGCATTCCTAATTTGCTAATCAACGGCTCGTCAGGCATTGCCGTGGGTATGGCAACCAATATCCCGCCTCATAATTTGAATGAGGTGGTTGATGCGTGTTTGCACATGCTTAAAAATCCAGATGCCTCGATTGATGATTTGATGGAGATCATTCCTGCACCTGACTTCCCAACTGCTGGCATTATTTATGGCATGTCGGGTGTGAAAGATGGCTACCGGACGGGTCGTGGTCGCGTGGTGATGCGTGCCAAGGTGCATTTTGAAGATATTGATAAAGGCCAGCGTCAATCCATCATCGTGGATGAGTTGCCGTATCAGGTCAACAAAAAGACCCTGCAAGAGCGTATTGCAGAGCTGGTCAACGAGAAGAAAATCGAGGGTATCTCTCACATCCAAGACGAGTCTGATAAGAGCGGTATGCGCCTAGTGATTGAGCTCAAGCGCGGCGAAGTGCCTGAGGTTGTGTTGAATAATCTGTACAAACAAACGCAGCTACAAGACTCGTTTGGTATGAATATGGTGGCCTTGATTGATGGCCAACCCAAGCTTTGCAATCTCAAAGACTTAATTAGTGTTTTCTTATTGCATCGCCGCGAAGTAGTGACGCGCCGTACTGTCTTTACCCTACGCAAGGCGCGTGATCGCGGTCACGTGCTTGAGGGCTTGGCTGTCGCGCTTGCCAATATCGATGATTTCATTGCGCTGATTCGTAGCGCCCCGACACCGCCTGTGGCTAAAGCGGCTCTCATGGAAAAAACATGGGATAGCGCCATCGTGCGCCAAATGCTGACCCGTGCAAGAGATGATGGCTCAGTTGTCAGTGCCGATGACTTCAGACCAGAAGGTTTGGACGCCATGTTTGGTCTGCAAAGCGACGGCAAGTACCGATTGTCGGAAACGCAAGCGCAAGAGATTTTGCAGATGCGTCTTCAGCGTTTGACGGGTCTTGAGCAAGACAAAATTGTGGCGGAATACAAAGAGGTGATGACAGAGATTGAAGACTTGCTCGACATTTTGGCCAAGCCTGAGCGTGTCTCCATCATTATTGGGGATGAGCTGACTGCCGTGCGTACCGAGTTTGGTCAGACTAAGCTGGGTCTGCGCCGCAGCGTGATTGAGCATTCGGCGTTTGACCTTTCCACTGAGGATCTGATTACACCGACTGATATGGTCGTGACGATGAGTCATAGTGGTTACATCAAGAGTCAGCCGCTGTCCGAATACCGCGCACAAAAACGCGGTGGACGTGGCAAGCAGGCAACGGCCACTAAAGAAGACGATTGGATCGAGCAGCTCTTTATTGCGAATACGCACGACTACATCCTGTGCTTTAGCAACCGTGGGCGTATGTATTGGCTCAAAGTGTGGGAAGTGCCTGCGGGCTCGCGCGGATCACGCGGTCGCCCTATCGTTAATATGTTCCCCCTCCAAGAGGGCGAAAAAATCACCGTGGTGTTACCTGTTACGGGCGATAACCGTACCTTCCCAGCCGATCACTACATCTTTATGGCGACCAGCATGGGCACGGTCAAAAAGACCCCGCTCGATGACTTCTCCAATCCACGCAAGGCAGGGATTATTGCCGTTGATTTGGATGAGGGTGACTTTTTGATTGGCGCAGCGTTGACCGATGGCAAGCACGATGTGATGCTGTTTTCTGATGGCGGTAAGGCTGTGCGTTTCGATGAAAACGACGTGCGCCCCACAGGCCGTAATTCACGTGGTGTGCGTGGCATGATGCTGGATGAAGGGATTGGCGTCATAGCCATGTTGGTGGCTGAAGATGAGCAGCAATCGGTGCTGACAGCGACGGAAAACGGTTACGGTAAACGCACATCTATTGGTGAATACACGCGTCATGGACGCGGTACAAAAGGCATGATTGCGATTCAACAATCCGAGCGTAATGGCAAGGTAGTCGCCGCCACGCTGGCGCATAGTGAAGACGAAGTCATGCTGATTACGGACAAAGGCGTGCTGGTTAGAACGCGCGTGTCGGAGATTCGCGAAATGGGACGTGCGACGCAAGGCGTGACCTTGATGTCGTTAGATGATGGCAGCAAATTGAGCGGTTTGCAGCGTATTGTTGAGAATGATGCGGCGGTGGGAGATGAAGCTATGGGTGATGGTGCAGTAGCGGCAGACGATGGAGCAGATGCTTGAAGACCCTTGCGCAGCTTCGTGTAGCGATTGATGCAGTCGATCAACAACTGCTCGCGCTTTTAAACACGCGTGCGGGTCTTGCACACGTCGTGGGTGAGGTTAAACGTTTAGATGGATCTCCCGTTTTTCGTCCTGATCGTGAAGCGCAAGTCATTGCCAAAATGCAAGGTGCTGGATCGAAATTGAAGCCCGAGGGGGTGGGTGCCATTTGGCGTGAAATCATGTCGGCTTGCCGTGCACTAGAAGAGCCGCAGCGTGTTGCATTTTTAGGCCCTAAAGGTACCTATAGCGAGGACGCAGCTATTGAATTCTTTGGCGCGTCTATGGGCTCCTTGCCTTGCCAATCGATTGACGAAGTGTTTCGAGCAGCCAGTAGCGGCGCTGCCGAGTTTGGTGTCGTGCCGATTGAAAACTCCACGGAGGGTGTGATTGCTCGCACGATGGACTTGCTCTTAGCGTCAAATGTGCACATCGTCGGCAATGTCAGTCTTGCCGTGCGCCACAATTTGCTGCGGCAAAGTGGCTCGATGGATAGCATTGCCGTGGTTTACGGTCATCCGCAAGCGCTGGCGCAGTGCCAAGCTTGGTTGTCCGCGCATTTGCCAAACGCGGAGCGTCGCGCCGCATCCAGCAACTCCGAAGGTGCTCGTCAAGCCACGCTAGACATGGCCTCGGCCGCTATTGCCAGTAGCCGAGCGGCCACAGAATTTGGCTTGCAAACGGTGGCTAAAGCCATACAAGATGAAGCGCATAACCGCACGCGCTTTGCTGTGATTTGCCGCCCAGAGGTGTTGCCGCTGCCAGGGCGCACCGGTAACGACGCCGTGAGTTTGGTTGTATCTGTGAAGAACCAACCTGGTGCATTGCACGATTTGATTCTTCCTATGAAAAAGCATGGCGTTTCTATGACGCGTTTTGAATCTCGCCCTGCGCGCTCTGCACAGTGGGACTACAACTTTTATATTGATCTGGCTGGGCATGTGGATGATGCCCCTGTCGCCGCAGCGCTTGCCGAGCTGCAAGCCTTGTGCGCTTTTTATAAAGTGCTGGGCTGCTATCCCGCTTAAAACTTCAGCATGAAAAAATTCAAACAACTTGGGTTGATTGGCTGCGGCATGATGGGCGGATCGTTCGCCTTGGCGGCTAAGCGTGCTGGGCTAGTTGAGCGTGTGGTGGGCTATAACAAATCTCCTAATAAAGCGGAATTGGCTAAGCGGATGGGCGTGATTGATGATGCCGCTGCTTCTATTTTGCAAGCGGTTATGGGCGCTGATTTGGTTTTGATTTCTGTGCCAGTGGCAGCAACTTTTGATGTGCTCAAAGCCGTGCAATTTGGTTTGCATAAAGATGCGCTCATTTTGGATGTTGGGTCTACTAAACAAAATGTGATTGCTGCGGCAGAGAGCGTCTTCGGCATGCTTCCGCCTAACTTTGTTCCGTCTCATCCGATTGCGGGTAAAGAGCAAGCAGGGATAGAGGCGGCAGATGCCGACTTGTATGTCGGTAAGCGTGTTATTTTGACGCCAACGCAGCGTACCGATGACGCAGCATTGGCAAATGCTGAGGCTGTTTGGAAGTCGCTTGGCATGACGATTTCACGCATGGCACCCAATGAGCATGATGCGGTATTTGCTGCCGTCAGTCATTTGCCGCATTTGCTAGGATTTGCCTACATGAACAGCATCGCTGGGCAAAGTGAGGCTCAGCAATTCTTGCAAATGGCGGGGCCTGGTTTTCAAGATTTCACGCGTATTGCTGCGGGCGACCCTGAGCTATGGAGCGATATATTTTTAGCTAATGGCAAAGAAATATTGAAGCAATCTAATGCCATGCTGATGAGTTTGAAAAAATTAGAAGATGCTATGCGCTCTGGTAATCCGCAGACTTTGAAAGACCTTATTACCACAGCGAGCGCGCTTCGTAGCGGGTGGGTACTCAATAAAAAAGTGTCAGTGAATGATGAATAAATTTGTGGTGACGCAATATGTTTGATACCGTGTTTTTGGATCTACCGCCATTGCAATCTGCTGAAGGCGTTGTGCAGTTACCTGGCTCCAAAAGTATTTCAAATCGAGTGCTGCTGCTCTCCGCTTTGAGCCAAGGCACAACTACGATACATGATTTGCTTGATTCAGACGATACCCGTGTCATGCTGGCAGCGCTCAAGCAACTTGGCTGCAGTGTCGATGTACAAGGTACAACTGCGACCATAACGGGCTTGGGCGGGCAGCTTAAGCATCATGATGCTATTGAGTTTTTTATGGGTAATGCTGGCACTGCGATGCGCCCGTTGACTGCTGCATTAGCTGTGCT
>CANBRV010000038.1 GCA_947372005.1 Comamonadaceae bacterium
GAGCGCGTGGCTTTGTAGTCAGAGTACAGCGCATCGCGAAAAGTTGGCCCTGGCGCATCAAATACGCACACACCGTAGGTAATAGGAGGCGCTGCCGTAGCTGCCAAATCATCAGGTTGGCTGTTTTTTAATACCTGCTCCTTGCGCAGCGAGTTCATCATATTAATCATGCCGCGCACGGCTCCAGTCGGAGCGCTGGCAGGATCGCCCGAGACAACACGAAGATCGGGCATGGCATGGAAAGCGCGGTATAGATAGCTGGAGCCGTCCACTAGAACGAGACGTTTTTTGATATTCATAGCCCCCAATTGTGCCCTCCCTTAAAATCACGCCTTCACTCTAATTTCTATGGCCGTCTACACCACCGTTACCTTTGAACAAGCCGCGCCATTTCTAGCCGATCTGGGTCTGGGCACTTTGCAAGATATTCAGCCCTGCAAAGGCGGTATCGAGAACACTAACTACTTTGTCGATACCGATCAGGGTTCGTATGTTTTGACGTTGTTTGAGCGCCTCACGCGCGAGCAATTGCCGTTTTACCTAGAGTTAATGCGGCATCTAGCCAAAGCTGGCATTGCTGTTCCCATGCCAGAAGCTGACGCCAGCGGAAAAATTTTGCATACGCTTTGTGGCAAGCCCGCCTGTGTCGTCAATAAATTGGCTGGGCGCAATGATGGCTCAGTCACGCAGGGCCGCTGCGAACAAGTAGGCGCCATGCTGGCGCGCATGCATCTTGCGGGACGTGACTATCCGCTCGCGCAGCCCAATCTGCGAGGCCTAGCTTGGTGGAACGAGACGGTTTCTACCGTGCTACCGCATCTAGATGCCGAGCAATCCACACTGATTCAATCTGAGCTTGCCTATCAAAACCACATTGCCGCTAGTAGCGCCTATGCCGCCTTGCCACGTGGCGCCATACATGCCGATCTATTTCGCGACAACGTGATGTTTGAGGATCAAACCCTCACTGGGTTTTTTGATTTTTACTTTGCTGGTATCGACTCGTGGTTATTCGATGTTTGCGTGTGCCTGAACGACTGGTGCATTGACCACACCACGGGCGAGCCAGACGATATTTTGCAAGCCTCATTCATCAAGGGTTACCAGAGCATTCGCATGTTCACACAGACAGAGCGTGGTCTCAAGTCAGCCATGCTACGCGCTGCGGCATTGCGCTTTTGGGTGTCACGACTCTGGGATTTTTACCTGCCGCGCGAGGCTGCGCTATTGACGCCGCATGACCCCACTCACTTTGAGCGTGTGCTGAAGGCGCGTCTTACTTTTGACTTATGAAACTTAATATTCTTCCTGCACGGGCTGGCTATCTTTGGGTAAAAAGCGGTTTTGCTCTCTTTTTTTATAAACCCGCCGCTTTTATCGGATTTTTTACCAGTTTCATGCTGGCGTTGATTGTGCTGGGGCAAATTCCTTATATCGGGAGCTATCTGTCACTGCTGGCATTTCCTGCGCTAACGCTTGGCATGATGGCTGTGGGCAACGAATGCGTCAAACTCAAAGCTGGCATTGTCTTGCCGATGACGCCACCGCCGCTCCTGATGGCATGGATGACGCTGCGTCGCACAGCTAAACCACTATTTCATCTAGGTATTTGGTTTGCATTTGGTTTCTCCCTCGTGTTGCTGATGGGCGCGGCCTTTGACGGCGGAGAGTTTGCCAAGTTTTATATGCAAGGCGGCTCTATTGATAAAAGCCAAATGCAAAAAGATGGTTTTTTAAACGCCCTACTGCTGACCACGCTGCTCTATTTACCGCTCACCGCCATTTTTTGGTTTGCGCCGGCACTGGTGAACTGGAAACAGATGCCGCTCTCTAAAAGCTTATTTTTTAGTGGCTATGCCATCTATAAAAACTGGCGTGCATTTGGCATGTTTACTTTGGTTTGGGCTGGCGTATTCTCCATGGCAAGCGGGGCCATTTTGCTTATAGCTAGCCTCGTACTTGGCTCAGCAGCGGCAAGTTTCTTATTGATGCCGCTGATTGTGATGCTCTCTACCGTTTTTATGGCGTCTACATTCCCAACTTTTGTGGATTGCTTTCAGCATCAAGTGCCGCCAGCACCTCAAACGCCAACTTAAATCACTTGCAGCTTGGCAACGCTAAGCGCCAGCCACTTGACGCCATGACGGCTAAAGTTAATTTGGGCTCTTGCATCTAAGCCGACACCCTCAAGGCTAAGCACGGTGCCTTCGCCAAACTTGGCGTGAAAGACTTGCATACCTTTTTGCAGCCCCTGTACGTCAGATGCCTTAGGTGCCAAGCTGGGCAGGGCTTCTGACTGAGTCTTGCGTACAGGCCAATCACCATAAGGCTTGTAGGCCGATGAGTTATTAAAGCTTCCGTGATAATTACTTTGGAAACCTTGATTCTTAGGCGTAATCCAGCGCAAGCAAGCTTCGGGGAGTTCATCAAAAAATCGACTCTTGATGCCATAGCGTGTTTGTCCATGCAGGAGTCTTGTTTGCGAGTGTGTGAGGTACAGACGCTTCCTTGCCCTTGTTATTGCCACGTACATAAGGCGACGCTCTTCCTCAAGGCCATCATGATCCGATTGTGAGTTTTCGTGCGGGAACAGCCCCTCTTCCAACCCCGTAATGAAGACGGCATCAAACTCCAAGCCTTTCGATGCATGCACCGTCATCATCTGCACCGCGTCTTGTCCCGCATCTGCCATGTTGTCGCCCGCCTCTAGCGCTGCATGCGTCAAAAATGCGGCGAGTGGCGACATCACTTCATCAGGGCTGCCCGCTTGCTCGAACGCTATATTGGGCAAGGCCTCTGCCTCTTTACCAAAACCTTCAATCGTTACAAAGCTTTCAGCGGCATTGATTAGCTCTTCCAAATTTTCCACGCGGTCAGCGCCTTCGCGCTCTGTTCGGTAATGCTCCAAGAGGCCGCTGTGCTCCAGCACTAGCTTGATCGTCTCGCTAAGCGTAAGACTTACGGTTTGCTCGCGCAGCACATCAATTTTTGCGACAAAGCTGCCGATGTTCGTCCCCGCTTTGCCCGTGATATGTTGCACGGCTGAATACAGCGACACGCCAGCAGCTTTAGCCGCATCTTGCAATTGCTCAATAGAGCGGGCGCCAATGCCGCGCGGTGGGAAATTGACCACGCGCATAAAACTGGTATCGTCCAGCGGGTTTTCCATCAAGCGCAGATAAGCGAGGGCGTGTTTGATTTCGGCTCGTTCAAAAAATCGCAATCCGCCATACACGCGGTAAGGTACGCCTGCGTTGAAAAGTGCCGTCTCAATCACACGGCTTTGTGCATTACTGCGGTAAAGCACCGCGATTTCATTCAGCGCCAAACCACCGCGATGCAATTGCCGCGCTTCGTCTACGATCCATTTCGCTTCGGCTAAATCGCCCGTGGCTTCGAATACGCGCACAGGCTCACCCGCGCCTTGTTCGGTTCTTAAATTTTTCCCTAGACGCCGCTGGTTATGACTGATCAGTTCGTTGGCTGAGTCCAAAATGTTGCTATAGCTTCGGTAGTTTTGCTCTAACTTTATTTGATGCTGTACGGCAAAATCACGCACAAAGTCCGCCATGTTTCCAACGCGTGCGCCACGGAAAGCATAAATGCTTTGGTCGTCATCACCCACAGCAAAAATGCTATTAGCCTCTGCCATAGACGTTGCGCCTTGCGACACAGCAAACATTTTTAGCCACGCATATTGCAACTTGTTTGTATCTTGAAACTCATCCACCAAAATATGCTGAAAGCGCCGTTGGTAGTGGCTTCGTAGATCATCGTTGTCGCGCAATAACTCGTAAGAACGTAGCATCAATTCGGCAAAATCGACTACGCCTTCGCGCTGACACTGTTCTTCGTACAGTTGATAGAGTTCAACTTTTTTTCTTGTGGCGGAATCATTGGCTTCTACATCTTTGGGGCGCTTGCCATCATCCTTGCAGGCCGAAAAAAACCACGATAGCTGCTTGGGCGGAAACTGCTCGTCATCCACATTAAATTGCTTACACAGGCGCTTCGCGGCAGAGAGTTGATCCTGCGTATCCAAAATTTGAAATGTTTGCGGCAAGCCTGCTAACTTGTAATGCGCACGTAAAAACCGATTGCACAAGCCGTGAAACGTACCAATCCACATGGCGCCCACATTGACAGGCAGCATCGACGTGAGCCGCAGCTTCATTTCTTTTGCAGCTTTATTGGTAAAAGTCACCGCCAATACGCCCGCAGGCCCTGCGTGGCCGTTTTGCAGCAGCCACGCGATGCGTGTGGTCAGCACTTTGGTTTTGCCAGACCCTGCGCCTGCCAAGATGAGCGCGTGCTCGTTGGGCAGCGTCACCGCATGGGCTTGCTCTGGATTGAGCGATTTGGTCAGGGGATTTGACATTAAAAGTCATTGGCGGAAACGGAGGGATTCGAACCCTCGATGGGGCTCAACACCCCATACTCCCTTAGCAGGGGAGCACCTTCGGCCACTCGGTCACGTTTCCTAAATTTGTCTATCGATCGAAGAGCTTGATTATGCCTCAAGATCAAATGCTTTGTGCAGCGAGCGCACAGCTAACTCCATGTATTTCTCATCGATGACCACCGAAGTTTTAATCTCGGATGTTGAAATCATCTGGATATTGATGCCCTCCTCGGACAACGAGCGGAACATCTTGCTAGCCACACCAACGTGACTACGCATGCCAATGCCTACGATAGACACTTTGCAGATCTTGGTATCACCTACAAAATCGCTGACGCCAAGACTTGGCAACACTTTGGATTTAAGCAAGTCTGTTGCACGGGCGTAATCGTTGCGATGCACGGTAAAGCTGAAATCAGTTTTACCGTCTTTGGAGATGTTTTGAATAATCATGTCCACTTCGATATTGGCATCTGCTACTGCACCCAAAATTTGATATGCAATGCCTGGCTTGTCGGGTACGCCAAGAATAGAAATTTTTGCTTCATCACGGTTAAACGCGATACCTGATACGACTGCTGCTTCCATAGCGCTTCCTCCCTCTTCCTCAAAAGTAATCAAAGTGCCAGATTTGGCTTCTTCGTCGATGTTGATATCCCAAGGCGTGAAGCTAGAGAGCACACGCAGCGGAACTTTATATTTGCCAGCAAATTCAACTGAGCGAATTTGCAAAACTTTGGAGCCAAGAGAGGCCATCTCCAGCATCTCTTCAAAGCTCACACGTGCCATACGCCGAGCATTTGGTTCGACGCGAGGGTCAGTGGTGTACACGCCATCCACGTCAGTGTAAATCAGGCACTCGGCTGCTTTAAGCGCTGCCGCGACCGCTACAGCCGAAGTGTCTGAACCACCGCGACCTAGCGTTGTAATGTTGTCATCTGGATCAACACCTTGAAAACCCGTCACGATCACAACTCTGCCCGCATCTAAGTCCGCTTTAATGCGTTTGTCGTCAATTGACTCAATGCGCGCCTTCGTAAAAGCCGAATTCGTTTTGATGGCAACTTGCCAGCCCGCATAAGAAACAGATTCCATGCCTTCGGCCTGCAAAGCCACAGCCAGCAGGGCGCTAGAGACTTGCTCGCCAGTAGCTGCCAGCATATCCAACTCGCGTTGATAAGCAATTGATTCTTTCGCTGGCGCAAGCTCTTTAGCCAACCCAAGCAAGCGATTGGTCTCGCCACTCATGGCGCTAGGAACAACCACCATCTGATGGCCCGCACGCGCCCATTTGGCAACGCGCTTGGCAACCATACGAATGCGCTCAGTAGAACCCATCGACGTGCCACCGTATTTATGAACAATTAAAGACATGAAAACCTAAGGGAAGTGAATCAAAAATCAAAGCTGACAATTGTAACTAAGCACAGCTTCTTGGCGGCTGACAAAACCCATCGCTACTTTTAAGTAAATCTGGTGCCCTCTCGTTTGACACGCTGTAATTTGCTTCAAAAGTTCATTTAACTGCACCGTACTGGGCACTGCGCCATGCATAGACTTCAACCAAAACCTGATTGCATTAGCTTGTCGATGAGTCTCTAGGACTTGCAAATCTTTGATTCGCGGCGGAATACCCACATTCGCCAAGTCAATGCCAGCCAGCTCTGCGAGCAGGTCATTCGCCTCGGCGATATGCGAAATCGACCTTGCAAACGTGGCGGCGTACTCAGGAAATGCCACTTGCAGCGCGGGCAGCACATCTAACCTAATTTTGTTGCGCGTAAAAGTTTTGTCTAGATTTGTAGGGTCTTCGATAAAAGCAATGCCCCTCTCTTTGAGCCTTGCGCGAATATCCGCAGCCTTTTGATCCAACATTGGGCGCTCAAACTGCACGCCACCACGCTCAAACTTGGCTGGCATAGCAGACAAGCCACCCAGCCCCGCGCCCCGCGACAGAGCCAAAATCAAAGTCTCGACTTGATCGTCTACATGCTGCGCCAAGAGCACTCTACCCTTTGACTCAACCACGCCATGCGCATGCGCCAAATCAATTAAAGCTTTGTAACGAGCCCCTCTCGCAACGTCTTCTGGGCTCTCCCCTGTGGCATGCTTGGCATTAACGTAGGCAACGTGAAGCGGCACTCCCCGTGCTTTACAAAAGTCTTGGCAATGACGCACAAAATCGTCTGCCGCCACTTGCAAGCCATGGTGAATGTGAAAGGCAATCGTTTGATGGGGGTACTGAAGGCACGTATCAACCAACAGCGCCGTGGAGTCTGCACCACCGCTGTAGGCCACAGCCAGTTTAGGTTTCGCCAAAGCGTCCATAACTTTGTAGCCGCTCATAGCGCGTATCTAACAGCTCTTTCGTAGTCAAATCCGATACCAAGCGTAGCGCCTCTAGCAACGATTTTTTTAGCGTGGTACACATCAGCGCAGGATCTCGGTGCGCACCGCCGCTAGGCTCGTTTACGATTTTGTCGATGAGTCCAAGTGTTTTAAGACGCGGAGCTGTAATACCCAGCGCTTCTGCTGCTATGGACGCTTTCTCTGCTGTTTTCCAAAGGATCGATGCGCAGCCCTCGGGGCTAATCACTGAATACACCGCATATTGCAGCATGAGCACTTGGTCCGCCACAGAGATTGCAAGCGCCCCGCCTGAACCACCCTCGCCAATGATGGTCGTGATGATGGGGGTCTCTAATTGCGCCATTTCGAAGATATTGCGACCAATTGCTTCGGACTGACCGCGCTCTTCGGCATCAATGCCTGGGAATGCACCCGGCGTATCGACAAAAGTAAACACCGGCAGCTTAAAACGCTCCGCCGTCTTCATAAGGCGAAGCGCCTTGCGGTAGCCCTCCGGCCTCGTCATACCAAAGTTACGCAGCGTACGTTCTTTGGTATCTCGTCCTTTTTGATGACCTATCACCATGCAAGGAATACCATTTAAACGCGCCAGTCCACCCACAATGCTTTGATCATCAGAAAAATGGCGGTCACCATGCATCTCAACAAAATGGGTAAAGATGCCGCTCACGTAGTCAAGCGTGTAAGGTCTTTCAGCGTGACGCGCCACTTTCGTAATTTGCCATGCGGTCAAATCTTTATAAATCTCTTTGGTGAGCTGTTGACTTTTTTGCTCCAACGATGACAGCTCTTTGCTCAGGTCAACCGAGACTTCCGCGTTGGTACTGTGTAGTTCCTCAATCTTCTTCTCTAACTCAGCAATTGGGGCTTCAAAATCTAAATAGGTTTTCATAATTTTTCAGTTTCAATACTCAACAGGCAATGGGTCGAGTGAGCGCCAAATATACCAAGTAGCGACCGTGCAATAAGGTGCCCAAGCCGCGGCCACCTCTCTAGCTTCACTACGGCTCACGGGTTCGCCAGAAAAATAAGAAGTGCTAATGCCATTGAGCAGTCCAATATCGTCCAGCGGAAGCACGTTTGGTCGCATTTGATGAAAAATCAAAAACATCTCCGCCGTCCAGCGCCCAATCCCACGAATAGCAACTAACTCTTTAATAATGATTTCATCGTCCTTGGCTGCCCATCCATCGACATCTAAGCGTCCATCGCTAAAGTGCAGCGCTAAATCGATTAAATACTCGACCTTGCGGGCAGAAAGTCCCGAAGCTCGCATGTCGTCTACCTTCAATTTAAGCACTGCGGCCGGCGTCATCTTTTTAGGTAAAAGTACGAACCTATCCCAGACTGTTTGAGCCGCTTTTACCGAAATTTGCTGCCCTACGATAGAACGAGCCAAAGTGGAAAACGCATCGCCACGTGAGCTCAAACAAGCATCACCAAACTGCGGAATCAGTCGCTTCATCACGCGGTCTTTTTTCATCAAGTGCTTGCAGGCCTCTTGCCAGTAATCAGGAAAAGCGTGTGTGGCCTGTGCGCTAGCCACTTTCGACCTGGTTGTCATGCAGCAGCTTCCCATGTCGTGCCTGTTGGCGAATCTTTTAAAACAATACCTTTTACCAACAACTCTTGGCGAATGCGATCCGCTTCAGCAAAATTTTTATTCTTTTTGGCAAGGGCTCGTAATTCAATCTGCGCTTGAATCGCAGAAGCATTTCCACCAGACCCCGCTTGTAGAAAGGCCTGCGGAGTTTGTTGCAGTAGGCCCAGTATTCCACCTAGTTTGCAAAGTAGTCCCGCCATATCGGACGACTTTGTGCGATTCACCTCGCCGGCTAAATCAAATAGCACAGCCACAGCCTCTGGCGTACCAAAGTCTTCATCCATCGCCGCTTTAAAGCGTGCTGCGTAGGCAATAGTCCAGTCAATCACAACATCCGTTGCCGCGACTAAGTCGAGCGCAGTGTAGAGACGCTTCAGCGCTCCCTTGGCATCATCCAAATGCACATCGCTGTAATTCAGTGGACTACGGTAATGTGTGCGAATAATGAAAAATCGGACAACCTCTGGATCATAGGCTTTTAGAACTTCTCGAATGGTGAAGAAATTACCTAGGCTTTTGGACATTTTTTCGTTATCGACATTAACAAAGCCGTTGTGCATCCAATAATTTGCCATCGGGTGCGCGCCGCTCATTGCCGCTTCGCTTTGTGCAATTTCATTTTCGTGATGCGGGAACTGCAAATCGGCACCGCCGCCGTGAATATCAAAATGCTCGCCCAAGAGTGCACAGCTCATCACCGAGCATTCGATATGCCAGCCGGGACGTCCCAAGCCATAAGGACTTTGCCATTTCGCCTCAGCAGGCTCACTCTCTTTTGCGGCTTTCCAAAGCACAAAATCCAGTGGATCGTTCTTGCCGCTCACCACAGCCACGCGCTCGCCCGCACGCAGCTCGTCTAGCGATTTGCCACTCAGTTTGCCGTATTCTGGAAATTTGCGAACCGAAAAGTTGACATCACTATTGCCATCGCCATCTTTGTGGGTGGCATATGCAATGCCTTTTGCTTCTAATTTTTGAATAAGTCCCAGCATTTGCGGTACATATTCTGTTGCACGCGGCTCGTATGTCGGACGTTCAATGCCCAGCGCATCAGCATCCTCATGCAGCGCATCTACCATGCGATTAGTCAGCTGCATGATGGTCTCACCATTCTCAAGGGCGCGCTTAATAATTTTGTCGTCAATATCCGTGACATTCCGCACATAGTTGACGGTATATCCTGAGGCTTTAAACCAACGCTGCACAACATCAAACGCCAGCATCGAACGAGCATGGCCAAGATGACAAAAGTCATACACAGTCATGCCGCAAACATAAAGACTTACCTTTGCAGGCTCTCTAGGAGAAAAAGGGACAACGCAGCGCTCAAGCGTGCTATAAATTCGCAAGGTCATATGGGAAGTGTTCGTTACAATTGCCCGCAATATTAGCACTCGAAAGTATCCATGTACCTAAATGATTCTGCGCGTAAGTTTATTTTGGCTATTACCGCTACTGCATTAACTGCTTTATTAAGCGCTGTGCATGCAGATGAATATGCTGATGTGACTCGTTTAGCCAAAGCCAAACAATTCCCCGAAGCTTTAGCCAAAGCTGAGCAATTCCTCTCGTCAAAACCGCGTGATCCGCAAATGCGCTTCCTTAAAGGCGTTGTACTCAGTGAAATGGGGAAAATGGGGGATGCAACGACAACATTTACCCGTATGACTGAGGACTATCCAGAAATACCGGAGCCGTATAACAATCTTGCGGTCATTTATGCAAACAGTGGTCAATTAGAAAAAGCTCGTTCAGCGTTGGAAATGGCTATACGTACTAACCCAAGCTATTCAACAGCGCATGAAAACTTGGGTGACATTTATGCAAAATTAGCCAGTCAGTCCTACGCCAAGGCATTGCAACTCGATACAAACAATACGGCGGTAACACCCAAACTGAATTTAATACGAGAATTGTTTTCAACTACTGGCGGGGTTAAACCAGTTGCGCCTGCGCCGACAGCAGCGCCAACTGTTAATCCAGTCGTAGCGCCCATTCAACCTAAACAACCCACTGCCGTATTGGCATCCCCAACCAATACAAATCAACCAAGCGTTGCACCAGCCAACGTGACAAATGCCATCTCTAACCGTGATGTTGACTCAGCTGTGAATGCATGGGCCAAGGCTTGGAGTAATCGTGACATGAAAAGCTACATTGGTAGTTACACGAAAGACTTTACTCCGCACAACAAACTGTCGCGTGAAGCTTGGGAGGAGGAACGCAAAGCTCGGATCATGGGCAAATCACAAATTAGCGTAAAACTCAATAGCATCAATATTGTCATGAGTTCGAATGGCTCAAACGCAACCGTCAAATTCAAACAGGACTACAAAGCAGACGCTCTTTCAACTAGCAGCCGTAAGACATTAGAGATGGTTAAATCGGGTGATCGCTGGCTCATTACCAAAGAAACTACTGGTTAATGTCATCTCGCCTCCTTGGTTTTTCCTGCTTAGTTGCCACATCTGTCTTATTAAACGGCCTTTGGTGTAGCGTAAGCTTTGCCAAAAACAAATCCCGTACAAAGACTGAGGCTGTCAGCGCGACATTAACGCCGCCTTATGAAGCTGAAACTCGCCTCATCGCTATATACAAACTCATTGGTGCTGGGCAAGCCCGCGAAGCATTACCCCTAGCGGCAGAACTCACTAAAAACTTCCCTACATTTCAGCTAGGGCACTTGGTTTACGGGGATTTGCTAAACATGCAAACAAAACCTGCGACCAAGCTAGGTGAGTTGCCAGCAAGCTTAAACAAAACGGCCAATGCTGTTGCATGGGCGGAACTGCGTGAAGAGTCGCTGCAGCGGGTTAAAGCGCTACAAGATCGACCAGCTCCAGGTACCATTCCTAGTCAGATTTTGGGACTAACTGCACGAAATAAACACGTGATCGCAGTCGATGCTAGCAAGTCTCGTCTGTACGTTTTAGAGAATAGCGACACCGGTCTAAAACTTGTTATGGATACATACATTTCCGTCGGCAAGGAAGGAATTGGCAAATACGTACAAGGCGACTTAAAAACACCTCTTGGCGTGTACTACGTCGCAACGCCTATCGATCCCAAGCTTTTAGCGCCTCTATACGGCGGCGGTGCACTGCCTATCAACTACCCTAATCCATTTGATCAGCGTTTAGGCAAATCAGGCAGTGGTATTTGGCTGCATGGCACTATGCCCGGACGCTATTCGCGCCCCGTCAAAGCAACGGATGGATGCGTCGTGATGGCAAACCCTGACCTAAAAAAATTAATGGCCATCGTTGCCATTAAAACCACTCCTGTCATTATCGCTAGCAAATTACAGTGGGTAAAACCCGAGCAATTACTGGGTGAGCGCAAACAATTTGAAAGCTCACTCAACAACTGGCGTGAGTTAAAAAATAGTGGTCAACTTGATAAGCTATATAGTTTTTACGTTAGTGATTTCAGTGCTTATGGAAAATCACTGTCCGCATGGTGGACAAATAACCTAAAAGAGATTGAAAAAGCCAATAAGCAACCATTTCAATGGCGTGATGTAACCACCCTCTCTTGGCATTCTGAAGCTAGCGATAAATCATCTAACATCATGGTCGTTACCTATGACGAAATACTGCCCAAGCACAAACATCCCGTGACCAAACGCCAATACTGGCTACAAGTGGGTAATCAATGGAAAATCTTTTTTGAGGGCATCATCGCTGCATCATGACTTTAAACCGCCAACAATTTATTCTCACCCCGCTACTCGCGCTCGGTCTGACAACTGCAGCGCAAGTTTCTTCTCCACTCTCGACAAAAGGAAAACTAAAAATGCAAAAAATCGAATTTCACATTCAAAACCACGGCGTTATCACCTTGGAACTTGACACTGAAAAAGCGCCCAAAACGGTTGCCAACTTCGTCCAGTATGTCAAAGATGGCCACTATAACGGCACGATTTTTCATCGCGTGATTGATGGATTCATGATTCAAGGCGGCGGTTTTGATTCCAAAATGAACCAAAAACCAACACGTCCGACCATCACCAACGAAGCGGACAACGGCTTGAAGAACGACAAGTACACCGTTGCAATGGCGCGCACATCTGCGCCGCACTCGGCAAGCGCTCAGTTTTTCATTAATGGCGCTAAAAACGATTTCCTCAACTTCCGCTCGCCAACGCAAGACGGTTGGGGCTATGCCGTCTTTGGCAAAGTGGTCAGTGGCACAGAAATTGTGGACAAACTCTCCAAAGTCGCGACAGGCAGCAAAGGTGGCCACGGTGACGTGCCACGCGAAGACATATTGGTGACCAAGGCTGTGGCACTCTAAATGATTGACACCTCGGCTTGGCAAACGATTGATTTCATCTCCGACTTGCATTTGCAAGTCGCAGAGCCAGCAACGGCCAAGGCGTGGTTCGATTACATGGCATCCGCTGAGGGGACTCAAGCGGATGCCATTTTTATTTTGGGCGATTGGTTTGAGGTCTGGGTTGGCGACGATGACGAAGATCCATTTGCAGCCCTTTGTGCCGCTGTCATGCGACAACGTGCTAAAGGTGTGAAGGGCAGCAAGCCTTGCGAG
>CANBRV010000039.1 GCA_947372005.1 Comamonadaceae bacterium
ATCCGTGATGGCGACAACATGCTGGATAGAACCAGCGTTCACCCTGAGTCGTATGACAAGATGCAGGCAATGCTGGACGCATCCAAAATCACGTTTGAAAAGTTGCTGGGCGATGCGCGTGACCCACGGCCTGACTTCAAAGTTGCTAATCTCACGGACGGCGTGAATGAGATTTCCGACTTGGTTGAGGGCATGATTTTGGAAGGCACGGTCAGCAACGTCGCACAGTTTGGCGCGTTTATCGATTTGGGCGTGCATCAAGACGGGCTGGTGCACGTCAGCCAAATGGCGGCGAGGTTTGTGAGTGACGCACGTGAAGTGGTGAAGACGGGCGATATTGTGAGTGTCAAGGTCATGGAAGTCGATGTGGCACGCAAGCGCATTGGCCTATCAATGCGGCTGGATGCCACGCCAGGTAAGGCTTCTAGTAGTGCTGGACTTGGCGGTGGCGCACGAGGACGTGATCAATTCAATTCTCGGTTGATGAAGTCGAACGAACCTGCCGCACCGAATGCCATGATGTCGGCTTTCGCGAAGTTAAAGAAATAACCAAACATGACCCAAGCACTCGCCATCTACGCAGGAAAAAAAGCCAAAGCGCATATTGCAAAAAATGGCTTTCAAGCCAAAGATATTCGGGTGGTGGCAGGTGCTGCGGGTGGACCCAAAGGCTTGCTGCTCTTGGGCTTGGATAAATTCATCTTTGGCGAGTGGCTTAAAACCTCAAGCCAGCGCGTTGATTTGCTTGGCGCATCGATTGGCGCGTGGCGTATGGCCACAGCTTGTATGGATGATTGCGAAGCTGGATTTGATAGGCTGACACGGGACTACATCGCGCAAGATTACGAGCCCGTGTACAACAAGCGCGGCAAGCGAGTGATGCCGAGCAGTGAGTTTGTGAGTAAGGAATTTGGCAAAGCGCTTTTCAATTTTTATGATGGGCACGTGGCTGAAATATTGAATCATCCGCGCTACAACTTGCACATCATCACGTCGCGTGGACGTGGATTTTTAAGGCAAACTCATCCGAACAAACGTCTGCAAGCCCGCACGGTGCTTGGCTTTGCGGGTGCCTACTTTGCTAACTTAGCGAATCGAAGAGCAATGGGTTCGTTGATGGAGCGTGTGGTGTTTAGCAACCATAGCGAGTTACCTTTTGCGAGCAATGACTACGCGACAAGGCAATTGAAGCTTGTGGAAACCAATTTCTACGGGGCTTTGCAGGCGTCATGCTCAATTCCGTTTGTTTTAAATGCAGTCAACGATGTGGCGGGTGCGCCGCTCGGCTCCTATTGGGACGGTGGACTTACGGACTATCACTGTCACATGAACTACGCAGGTAAGCTGCGCGATGATGAGCTTGTGCTGGTTCCGCATTTTCAACAGCATTTGATTGCCGGATGGCTTGATAAATCGCTCAAGTGGCGGCATAAGAGTACCGCATTCTTAGATAACGTCGTGGTGCTGGCTCTAACCGCAGATTGGATCCGAACATTGCCGAACGGAAAAATTCCAGATAGGCAAGATTTTCACGCCTATGCCGATGATTTTGCGGGGCGTGCAAAGGCTTGGAATGGGGCTGTAAATTTAAGTGAAAAACTTGTGCACGAATTCAAGAATTGTGTAGATAATCGAGAAAAAACAACCATCCAATCATTATGACTATTCAGCACATTCGCAAAGCCGTTTTTCCAGTTGCAGGTCTTGGCAGTCGCTTTCTGCCAGCTACTAAAGCCATCGCTAAAGAGATGCTTCCTATTGTGGATAAGCCGTTGATTCAGTATGCGGTGGAAGAGGCTATCGAAGCTGGTATCACGGATATCATTTTTGTGACGGGTCGTACAAAGCGCAGCATTGAAGACCATTTTGATAAAGCTTATGAATTAGAGACCGAGCTGGAGGCTCGGCATAAGCATGAGCTATTAGCTATTGCGCGCGGCACATCACCAAAAGGGATTAGTTTTGGTTATACGCGTCAGTCAGAACCTCTTGGATTGGGGCATGCTGTTTTAATGGCTAAGGCCTTGGTTGGAAATGAACCTTTTGCAGTTATTCTTCCTGATGACTTTATTGATCCAGCAATGGGCAAGGTTGGTTGTTTAAGTGAGATGGTTGCTGCGCATCGACTGCATGGCGGTGCTAGCGTATTAGCAGTTCAAAATGTTGACCGCAGCCAGACAGGCAGTTACGGTATTGTGTCTACCACAGAGTTAGATGCGCTAAACGAACGGGTAACAGGGATTGTGGAGAAGCCAAAGCCAGAGGTCGCTCCAAGCACTTTGGCTGTGGTTGGACGCTACATTTTGGCCCCTGAAATTTTTAGCTATATTGAAAATATCAAGCCAGGTGCTGGCGGTGAATTGCAACTGACGGATGCGATTGCTGAAATGCTTAAAAATAAGTCTGTTATCGCAAATCGGTTTAGTGGCACACGCTACGACTGTGGCTCTAAGCTGGGTTATTTGCAGGCAACCGTGGCTTGCGGGCTTAAACACCCTGAGACGCGTGAGGCTTTCTCCGCCTACCTTAAAAAGTGCTAATTATTTAGATTAATTAAGGCAGAAGAGCCGCTGCCTTTGCATAGTCCATCGGTATGCCGATGTCTAAAAATCTTGCATCGCAAATATAGCCTGATAGCTGACCAGCTTGCGCAAGTTTGGGCAAGCAGCTCGATTCAAACGAAAAGGTGTCTGGGTAGCTGGCAAGTATTTTTTGCAAGAGAAGAGGTTGAATGTAATAGCAGCCAGCGTTAATGTTGGCGTGATTGCTTGGCTCAGCTCGAAAGCCGCTGATTTTGTCTTTTACCCCAAGCAGAACAGAGCCATAACGATCATTGAGCGGCATGGGTTTGACTGATAGGCACACGGGTGTGTTTTTGCTTCGCGCAAACGTTGCAAAAACTCGGATGTTGGGTTCGAACCACGTATCGCCGTTGACAATGAGGCTGGGTAACCAATCAGCTGCTAGGTGGTTCAAAGCATATTTAATGGCGCCACCAGTGCCGAGAGGTTGATCTTCGCGGACGTATTGAATAGCCGTCGACTTATAGCTGTGCCCAAAATAATCGATGATGGATTCGGCCTTGTAGCCAACGGATAGCACAAATTGAGTCACGCCTTGTGATTGGTAATAGCGTATGAGATGCGCTAAAAATGGTTCGCCTCGGACATCTGCCATGGGTTTTGGAACATCTTTGACAACGCTTTGCAGTCTTGTTCCGAATCCACCAGCCAGTATCAATGCCGTTATTTTTCCCATTTTAAAAACGTGCGTCAGTAAGCTTTATGCGCATAAAACCATGCCACAATTTTTTCAATGCCAAGACCAAGATCTGTTTGCGGTAGCTCTTTGAGTGCGCTCGTTGCCTTATCTATATTCAAACATTTAGATGTCGCCCCAACGTAGCGCGTTGTGTCATATTCAATTTTTGATGCGTCGTAGCCAACGGCGTCGCAAATAAGCTTTGCAAAGCGCCGAATCGTATGCTCTACACCTGCGCCAATGTTAAAAATATCATTGTTATGTTTTTCGTTGAGTGTCCACATGATTTGGATAAAGTCATCCAGCCAAACCAGTTCACGCCTTTGCAGTCCATCGCCCCAAAGCACGACAGGCTCAGCATATTCATGGCCTCGAATAATCTTGCGAATTAAATCGAAAATGAAATGCATTTGGCGTCCATCCGTGTGGTAACCCGTGCCGTAGAGCGTAGATGGAACAATGCATAAATAGTTCAAGCCGAATTGTTGATGTAAGGCCCGAGCACCTTGATACAGCATTCGCTTGGTCATCGCATAGGTATATAGGCTAGGCGTTGGCTCACCATCCATATATTCTGATTCGCGTAGATTGGATCCTTCTGCATAGGCACAGCTAGTGCCCATAAATACGAGCTTTGCTTGTGGTTGCTGGCTTTGCCAAAAATCTAATACGTGGGTGTTGATTTTTTGGTTAATCACCCATTGCTCACCTGGGTGTTTGAGACAGAAATCACCAGCTTGCGTCCAAGCTGCGAGATGAATAATTTGATCCCACTTCGTGTAGTTAAAGTTCAAAAGGCTATCGCTTCTCGTTAGATCACAATTTTTTGAATCCAGCGATTGCACGGCATGTCCCGCGCTTTGTAAAAACTGATTGAGCGCCGTACCTAAGAATCCACTGCCGCCTGTTAAAAGAATATTCATGGTTGACTGTTAACGAGCAAGCGCCAAATGGGTAAAAAAGGCATGATTGAAAGGTTGCTGAGGTAGCAGGTCAGGATCAAACAGCACATGGAATAGAGCGAGGCGTAACTTCGTATCGACCATGATCTGACTCATGAGCCAATGTTCGGCAAAATTGGTGTAGCCGTAGAAATGCAGTAGAAGTGCATGAATCACTATCTCACTATCAGTTTCTGGTTTTATTTTTTTCGTGAATACCACGTCCGAGTAAGCTAAATTACCGTGACTCACGCGGTTGCTGTTAGGGGTTTTCCGTTTCCAAAACTCATTTTTCATATCAATCAGATCGAACCCTTGACGATGAATATGAGTGAGACTTTCACCTAAGGCTTTTTCGCCTATGTAAAGTGGCACATTGCGCAGCTCAGCTTGTAATAAAGCGCAGTCATGAAGTACATCAGAACACGAATCAAGCACGGCTAGATCGGATCCTTCAAGATCAAGCTTCAAGTAATGAATCTGCGACAGCCCATGCTCTTTCAGTATTTCCGGCAAAGTCGTCGTTGGCATGTCGATTCGCTTGACCTCTTGATAAAACGACTCGATTCCATATGTGGCCACTTCATTTTGGTAAACCTCATTGAGTCCGCTGCACATAGAGAATTGACGTTCAATCAGTGTGCCATGTCCAATCACATCACAGATCGCCAAACCTGATACAACAATATCCTTAGAAAATATGCTGCCATTTGATTCGCCAGGTGCCAAGGCGTCAATCGAAATGGACACGGCATATTTAGCAAACCAATCGGGCACTGGGGTGACAGCGTTGCCGGACGATCCTAGATCGGCAATGACGATGGGATGAGTCAGTCTAGATAACGCACTTTGCAGCAATTCAATGGCTTGGGGTGATGGCATTCAGGTTGTCCAATTAAGCTGGATTAACAGGGAAATAAAACTCAACACCCGCGTCTATCAGGTGCTGATTGTTTTTAAGAATCTCATTTTTGAAATTCCATGCAAATACGTAATAAACATCAGGTTTTTCAGTTAGCTCATCTTCTATCACGATAGGTATATGCATGCCTGGCGAGTAGAGGCCTTTGCGAAGCTTATTCTTTTCAGTTAGACATTCAATTAAATCAGGTCCTACGCCAAAATAATTGAGCATGGTGTTCCCTTTGACTGGCGCGCCAAATCCCCAAACACGCTTGCCACTTGCTTTTGCTGCGCGCAGATAAGCTACGTTTTCTAACTTCATCTGCTTGATGCGGTCGTGGAAGGCGCGATAGGCTTCAATCGCATTGCAACCGCTTGCATCTTCGGCTTGTCGCATAGATAAAAGTTGACTCGAGACGGGTCTCGTACCTTTGTGCCCGACGTAGCCAATAATGGATCCACCATGAATCGCCGCAAGTCGGGCATCAAACATTTCTAATCCGTGGCGATTGAGTAGTGTCTCAATTGTCTCTAGCGTGTAATAGAGTAAATGCTCGTGATAGATCTGATCAAAAGCCAAATTCTCCATAATGCTTTTCATATAAAGAAATTGAACGACAAACACACCATCGTCATTCAAACCTAGCCGGATGCCTTCACAAACCGAGTGCAATTCTTCTAGATGAAAGAATACGCCTGAGGCGTTAAACACATCAAATTTTCTACCAAGTTTCTTAACTGTTGTTTCATTAAAGAATGCTTGCAAGGTGGGCACACCTGCATCGTTTGCCATCTTGGCAGTAGTGATGGATGATTCAACACCAAGTACTTCGTAACCTAAGCGTTGAAAATGTTTAAGCTGTGTGCCATCGTTGGATCCGATATCTAGCACCGATTTTTGCTTTTTATCTTTGAAGAAACGGCTATCTACTTGCTCAGCAACTTCACTGAAATGGGCATCAAGAGATTTTGTGACACCTGATAAGTAGGTGTGATCACCGAACATAATTTCTTTTTTGACGGTGTAATCTAATTGTGATGTGTGGCAGTTTTTGCAGTAAACCAATCGAAGTGGGTAGTAGGGTTCTTTCCCCACTTCTTCCGGTTGTAAAAAATGGTTGCACCAAGGTTGATCACCAAGATCGACAACAGGGGTTAATTCGGTTGAATCACAAACACGGCACTGCATATCACTCATCCAAATTAAACGTTGGCGTAGACGCTATCGCGCAAAATCGTATAGCCCTTGATGAGCTCTTTGATACCACGATCGAGTCCCCATTCCGTCACAAAGCCCGTTTTTGCTAATTTGGCATTCGACACAATGTAGTCGCGCTTGTCGGGATCTTCACCAATAGGTGCTTCTAAGAAGACAAAGTTGGGGACTTGCTTTTGAATAGCCGCAGCTAACTCAAGTTTGGAGAGATTTGCATCATCCAATCCCACGTTATAAGCATTACTCTTCATGGCGTCAAAGTGTTCAATACCGTAGCAAAATGCACGCGCTACGTCTTGGATGTGAATGTAATTGCGCTTGAAGTGGCCTTCGAAAATCACAACAGCCCGATCATGTACGGCGCGGTACGTGAAGTCATTGACTAGCAAATCCGTTCGCATACGTGGCGCCATGCCAAACACAGTAGCTAGGCGAAAGGTGATGCTGTTTTCGCGGGCTAATACGGCCTCTTCAGCTTTGACCTTAGTCACCCCGTACAGAGAAATAGGGCGTAGCGGTGACTCTTCTGTGCATTCACTATTCTTATCCCCGATACCGTACCCGCTATTCGTGACGGGCATCAAAATACGTTGATCTTTGCTGGCTAGGCGGCAAATCATCTCAACTGCGTCTTGGTTTGTGGTCTGCGTGCCAATAGGATCCGTTTTGCACAGTGGCGCTCCTACCAAAGCTGCTAATGGAATGATGACGTCAGCCGATGCCATTTCTTGACAAATCAGATCTTCATTTCGAGCGTCGCCGCGAATGACATTGAAATTGTCATTCGCACAGCAATCAGACAATGAGTTTGGTTTAAACATAAAGTTATCAATAACCGTGACTGCATGGCCTTTGTTTAACAGCATGGGAACCAAAATAGAGCCAATGTAGCCAGCGCCGCCAGTTACTAGTATTTTCATTATGACTGTCCTTTTCTTATTAATTAAGAGTGAATAATAGTGCTGCCTGATGCATTGATATTGAATTTAATCTCATGAAAATTAGAAAGAGCCTTTTTGACTGATTCATGGCGTTCTGGAGGAACAAAAAATAACATAAACCCACCGCCACCAGCGCCAAGCAGCTTGCCGCCACGTGCGCCAGCCAGTCTGGCTTTTTCGTACATTAAATCAATTGCTGAGTTACTAACTTCAGAGCTGAGCTGTCGTTTTTCCAGCCAACTATCGTGTAGCAAGTCGCCAAATCGACTTAAACAGGATTGTGATGTCAGTAGGCTATAGGCGTCATCAACCATGACGCGCATCGCTTTCAACCGCGGGCTTAATAACTCAATGTTAGCAATCTTTGTTTTTTCAATATTTTGAGCTTTTCTTGTAATACCCGTGTAGAACATCATTAGATGTGATTTAAGCTCTTGCTCTCGATCTGAACTTAGCGAAATGCGCTCTACACGCATACGGTCTTGCCCGCTAAATTCGATAATATTAAAGCCGCCGAACGCCGCAAACGCCTGGTCTTGAAATCCAACAGCCTCTTTAAGTACTTCGCGCTCAATTCGGATCGCCTCACGAGCTAGTACATTCGTAGCAATATGCTCGTTTTTAAATGCTTTAGTAGCTTTCAGCATGCCAACTGTAAAGCTACTTGAGCTTCCTAAACCAGAAAAAGACGGCAGATCTGCAGAAATACTAATTTCGATATCTTTTTGAATATTGTTGAGTTTTAAAATTTCACGAACTGGCGCGTGCTGAATATCGGCGACACTTTTTACATTTTCAACTTTACTGTAAGCAAGGCGAACACTGTAATCAAATAATTCAGATGGAAAACGTGATATTGAAATATAAACAAACTTGTCAATTGCTGTGCCAAGCACAGCGCCACCGTGCTGAGAAAAATATTCTGGTAGATCTGTGCCACCACCAAAAAAACTAATACGCAGAGGGGTTTTAGAAATTATCATTTAAATGATATCTTTTGCGCAATAAAGTGAAACCCCATCTCTGGATTTGTTTTAAAATTTGAATCCCAGATGCCGTTGCCAACTCCACGGCAATTATCACCAAATGTCATAAAGCTACTTGGCAAAAAGCGAAATCCTAGCTGCTCGAATCTATCGGACCACCATTCTGGTGAGTGCAGAGTCGGATGAAAAGAAATGCCATCTGCAATGTCATCATGCAGAGCGATTGAACCAATAAAAAAGCCTTCTGCTTTAATGTGCATTGCAATATTATTAAACAATACTTCTTGATCTACCTCATGTATATGCTCTAAAACTTCCCACATGCATACAACATCGTATTGAGCAACATTTTTTTTATTAAATATTTTAAAAGGCTTTGTAATGTCACACGTTTTCAAATGGTTTGGAATAACTCGCCATTCTGCACGTTGATTAATTTTAGAGTAGTCACTGCCTTCAAGACCTAGAGCATTATGTCCTCGATGTATAAAGTCATAAACAATGCCACCACCAGCACAGCCTAGATCTAACACCGACAGTTTTCGGTTTGGAAATGCATTTTCACAAGCTCTAACAAATCTTGGGTGACGTGTATTGTCAAACTTAGTTCCACGAGGATAAATGTGATCATTTGATTGAATTGCCACGGGAAAATCTGTTTCGAGATCGTATTGATCGCAATTCTTTAAATTATTTTTTATAAGCAGTTCACGAATATCACCTAGTTGATGTGTAAGATCATACTCTTGATGATTATTTTTTTGCTGAATAATAAGATTATATAATTCTTGATGGGAATTAATCTGATTATTGATGATTTGTAAAAGTGCTTCGTCGTGATTCATTTTAATTTTATAATAAATTTATTCAATTGAAAAATTGACGTATATAGCCAATAAAATTTTCACGATTATGAAAACTACGCCACTGTTGGCTTGCAGCGAATGCTTTTTCTGCTAATTGATCATAATTTTTGATAGCCTCTAGTGCTCCAGCGACTGTGTGCTCGGCGGTAGGGGCTTCAATTAGCACGCCAGGCATACCATGTCGCCTTAAAGCGAACTCCATTGTGGTTTTATTTGTTGCGACTTGAACAATACCATTGGCTAGTGCTTCCATGCAAGGCCCAGATGTTTGACTTGCATAAGATTGTTGATGGTAAGGTAGTAGCAGCAAATCAGTGCTATCGAGCATATTTTGCCATTGCGACTCGCTTAATGGGCCTTGGACGGCTTGGACTCTATGCGTTTTGCTGGCAAGATCACGAATCATCTGTTGTTCATCTTTTGATCTGTCACCGCCAATCTTCCAGTCCCCGCCAAGTTGAATCATAAAGTTTACATTTTCAGATGTTTGCGCTAGAAGTTGCTCAACAACATAGGGGGCGGTACCGAATCCTTTAGGTTCTCTAGGGACGCCTAAATAAGAAACTGTAATTTTTGCTGAGCTTCGTTTGATCGGGTTAGCATTTTCATATGAGCAAAATGGAACCACATTAACTGGATGTAACAAAAGTTCTTGATAACTTTTTGCGGCCAATTCGTCGTATGCAATAAATTTAACTCGGTCTTTTATATGTTGCGGCAGGCGCTTAGCCGCTAATCTGAACTGCTCCGCAGAGGTTCGATCCGAAATTTCAAATCGACCTGTTAGTTCACTATTTTCAACAATAGGATAAATACCTGGTTGTATTCCCACGTGCAGCAAGAAATGCGGTGTTTGTTCTACAGGTATGTTCTTTCCCCACAGTCCTAAGGCAAATAAATCTGAAGGCGTAATGTGATTCCAGCACAGGATGTCGCTGTTTGTCCATCCCTCGATTCTTCCCAAATCTTCTGCGGTGATATTCGCTGAAATAAGTAGCGATTCCATAGGACCACATAAAGAGTCGCTCGAAAAGCCAAGCCACTCCCATTTTTGAGTTCTAAAGTGAGGCGTTACCTTGAGTGGTGACAGGTTGACGTCCTTAGCTGCTACATGCCCAAAGATATGCGAGGAAATGCCTGCATTTGCGAATGCATTGACCGTCATCAAGCATTCAGAATAATAATGACCGTTAAGGTCTGCGAGTGCTGTGTCGCAATATATAAGCCGCATTTTTACTACGCCTTATTAACTAATTCAATCAAGCGATCACCGAAAATTTCTGGACGACCTTTAAACAAAATTTGTACGCCATTTTTCGCAATGAGCTCTTTGCGCAGTTTAATTCGCTCTTTCGGGTTATCAACCAACCGCACCGCAGCTGCAATATATTCTTCGGTGCTACGTGTCACCATCCAACTAGGGAGCCCTAAGCGACCAAATAAGCCCTCATCAATATGTTCAAACACTTCGGGCCCGCTTAGGCATATTCCGACTTGGCCGAGCGTTACCGTATCAATAATGCCATTCGTATTGCCAAATGGGAATGGATTGATAAACAGATCGCATTCATTTATTTTTGCCATGTACTCGGGATAGTTCATGTGGCGGTTAACGTTGACGCTATCACCTAAGAATTGTTTAATAACCCGATTGACTTGGGGATGTATCAGGCTGGTTGCTTGGCCCACCATAAATTCAAACAGCACGGGTGTTTTAGCCGTGTCCACAATGGCTTTGCATGTTTGCAAAAAGCGTGGATTGAGCTTCATAGTGGTGGAGCACACAGCTATTTTGACGACAGCTGGTTTTTCGCGCAAGTTTGGCGTTAAATTTTCTGGTAACGCCGCGGAAGGAACGTACGGCAGTGCATCTTTTGGCAAGCGCAGTAGCTTTTCCGAGAAGCAAGTCTCTAGTCCAACGTAATCGTCTTCTACAACTACATAGTCCATGTTGGGTGAATATGTCGTAGCAGGGTGCCCAAGTGCCATTACTTGCAGTGGCGCAAAGCGTAAATTGGTTGCAAAAACCGTGAGTGGAAACATACCCACGCTTGGCATATAGAAGAGCCTCGCTTGCTTGGCAATGGCAGTGTCACGAATCTGCGCCATTTGCTCAACCATCGAGCCAGCCTTGATTTCGATGAACTCGTCAAATACGGCGCGTCCCAGCTCATCAACGTTGTTGCCATAACCCATGGCTACCACATGGAAGTGGCGTCTGGCAGCTCGCATGGTTGTTGAGTGTGTGCGATAAATCGAGTGCGAGCCATTGAACCACTCAAGCACAACAAGCATTGTTGGCTTTTCACCTTTGGCTAAGGGCTTTAGCGGCGGCGCGTCCGAGAGGCCGTTTTGCAACATTTTGTTGCGCACAATGACGTTAATCGCTGCCTTGATGCGATGGCGATCTGGCCTATCTGCATAGCTGCAATGCATATACACGTCATGCAAGATGCCTGAGGGCAGCTGATCAAGATCCATTTGCTGCAATTTTTCGGGAAGCCAGCCTAGAACCAATTCACGTTTGCCATGGGCGGAGGGTGAAGCAAGAAATCTTGGCGCAAGCCATAGCATGCACAAACCAACTGCCAAAGCTGGGTTTGCTGCCCACAATCCATCCAAATTAATGGGGATTTCAGATTCTGGAAATGCTAAAAGCGCAAACTTATTCAAATTAGCGGGCGTCAGCTGAAGCTCATCTTGACCCCAGCCAAGGTTATTGAGGGACCGAATAATATGATCAGCATTACGGAACGGAGTAATCGCAAATAATGTGGCTAACCAGCGTTGTAGCTGCAAAATCTGCGCATAGCCTTGGGGCGACAAAGTAAAGTTCGGATCGACAAACAGATGCGATATAGCTGATGCAATGCGGGTCAAGATATGCGCATCGATTTCATCACCAGTTGCAAGCGCCGCCATAGGTTTGGCAGAAAAACTAGGCGCTAGGTTGCCGTAATGGTTATCTAGCATTTGCAGCAGTTGCATTAACTCGCGGCCAGACGCCTCATATTCACGATGGTAGACAGCATGCTCGAAGCGTTCCAAATTGAATTCCATAATCTGCAGGTTTTAAATAGATGAGATGCTGACAAAAATAAAGCTTAAGTTTACATCGAAAGTGTTAATAATTCGATGTATTGACTAGTGTTAGCAATCACAGGATTCGTCTTATGACAGTGATCAGCAAGCGCACCATCGACGATGGTACCAAACTGCTGACTGCTCACGCCCATAGCCGCAAGCCCTGAAGGCAATCCAAGTCTTGCATTCATGTCTTTAACGGCAGAGGGGATATCTCCGCCACGCCCCTCGCCAAGCCCCATGGCGTATGCCATGCGGTTCATTCTATTTTCTGCCTTGATGGAGTCAGCCTGTGCGTTGAACGCCACAACGGCGGGCAAAAACATGGCGTTCAGTGTGCCGTGATGCAGCATCGGATTGACGCCGCCCAAACTGTGACTAAGCGAATGCACGCAGCCGAGCCCCTTTTGGAAGGCCATTGCACCTTGCATGGAGGCGCTCATGAGCTGCCTGCGTGCTTCGCGATCCGAGCCATTTTGCGTGGCGCGTTCAATATGCGCCCAAGCACGAGCAAGGCCATCCAGCGCGATACCGTCTGCAGGTGGATTGAACAGCGG
>CANBRV010000040.1 GCA_947372005.1 Comamonadaceae bacterium
GGCTGGCATCCGCTAGCTGAATTTTTGAACACGCAAGCCTTTGCACGCTTTGCTAGTTATGACTTGTCAGTCATACCACTCTTTATTCTGATGGGGCACTTCGCCACGCAAGGCGGCATCAGTAAGGCGCTATTTGGGTTTGCCGCAGCAGTCATGGGACGCTTTAAAGGCGGTCTTGCCATGGCAGCTGTGCTGGCCTGTGCAGCTTTTGGTGCGATTTGCGGTTCGTCCGTTGCCACCGCAGCCACAATTACCAACGTCGCACTCCCCGAGATGAAGCGCCACGGCTATTCAGGTCGCCTCGCTACTGGAACTCTGGCAGCTGGTGGCACGCTTGGAATCTTAATTCCACCTTCTGTGCCTTTGGTTATCTATGCCATTTTGACTGAGCAAAATATTGCTAAGCTTTTTGCTGCCGCAATGATTCCGGGATTAATTGCTATGACGGGCTACATGATTGCGATTGCGATTTATGTACGTGTCGTCCCTGGGCAGGCACCTGAAAGCGACAAAACTGAAGCAATGACTATGAAGTCTTTGCTAGGAGTGTTGCCGATTGCTGGCATCTTTACGCTCGTATTTGGCGGCATTTATGGTGGCTTCTTTACTCCGACTGAAGGCGCAGCCGTTGGCGCGGCATCTACCTTCTTAGCCGCATTGGCTAAACGCGAAATTAATTGGACCAAATTCAAGCAATGCTTTTATTCGACAGCTGAGAGTTCCGCCATGATCTTCATGATCTTCATAGGCGCAGATGTAATGAACTCATCTTTGGCTCTCACGCAAGTGCCCAATCAATTAGCCGCTGTCGTTGGCAGTTGGGGACTTGCGCCGCTAATGGTGGTGAGCGTCATTCTGCTGTTTTACGTGGTACTGGGCGCCGTGATGGATGAGCTGTCGATGCTGCTGCTTACTATCCCCATTTTCTTCCCCATGATTATGGGTATGGACTTTGGCATGAGCAAGGAATACACGGCAATTTGGTTTGGCATCATGGTGCTCATGACTGTCGGATTTGGCATGCTGGCACCACCTGTGGGCTTGAATGTCTATGTGGTCAACGGCATGGCAAAAGATGTGCCCATTAGCGAAAGCTACAAAGGCGTCATGCCGTTTTTGATTAGCGACACCATCCGTACGCTTTTATTGCTTGCCTTTCCTGGCATTAGCTTATGGCTTGTGAAGTATCTAACCTAGATAAAAACCCGAATCGGGTTTTTACTCTCACTGCAATCTAGCTATTTTTATTACATTTACTTCATATTTTTAGGAGTTAACACAATATGAAACGACGTACCCTACTTCAAACTGGCGCAGCCGCCTTGGCTACTGCCGCTCTTGCCACGCAAGCGCAATCAACTGTGACGCTCAAGTTTCATACTTTTATGGCGCCATCGTCCAACGTGTGGCTCAACATGCACAAAGCATGGATGGCGAAAGTTGAAAAAGAATCTGGTGGACGTATCAAATTTGAAGCCTACCCTGCCATGCAACTCGGTGGCACGCCAGTCCAGTTATTCGATCAAGCGCGTGATGGAATTGTGGATATCGTCTGGACACTGCCAGGCAACACAGCAGGTCGCTTCCCCCGCGTCGAAGTGTTTGAGTTGCCGTTCATCATGACAAATGCTGAGGCGACTTCACGCGCTTATTGGGAATATGTGCAAACCATGGCGCCAGATGAATTTAAAGACGTTCAAGTGATCGCACTACAAGTGCACGGTCCAGGCGTTATTCATACTGCAGATAAAGCGGTTAAATCCGTTGCTGATATGAAGGGGCTCAAAATGCGTGCCCCTACTCGTCAAGTCACCAAACTGTTAGGCGCATTAGGCGCAACACCTGTAGGCATGCCACTTCCCAATATTCCTGATGCGCTCTCCAAAGGGACGATCAATGGCGCTGTGATCCCATGGGAGGTCGTTCCTTCCGTCAAAGTACAAGAGCTCACCAAGTTCCATGCGGAGTTCGATCCAGCTGGCGGAGCGCTCTACACCACGACGTTTGTCATGGCGATGAACAAAGCCAAGTACAACAGCTTGCCTGCTGACTTAAAGAAAATCATTGATAACAATTCTGGGATTGAAACATCGGGCTGGCTTGGAAAAACCCAAAATGCAGGCGACCCAGCTGGACGGAAAACGGCTTCAGATCGCGGCAACACGATCTACACAGTCGGTGCAGCTGAAGCACAAGAGTTTCGCCGTGCATCACGTGCAATCGAGATCGAGTGGGTTGAAGACATGAACAAACGCGGCTTTGATGGCAAAAAACTCTTAGATGGTGCCCGTGCACTCATCGACAAGCACACAGCTGCTCAAAATAAACCGGCTGCAAAAGCCAAAAAATAAGCCCTATCTTCTAGCGCTATTAAACTGGGACTCTTAACCGAGTCCCTTTTTTTTGCTTATCCGTATGCTTTCACGACCTCTTATTCATTTTTGTAAGTCTTGCGGCTCAGCCGTTACCTATCGGCTACCTGATGATGGCGATACGAAAGAGCGTGCTATTTGTACGGCTTGCAAAACTGTTCACTATGAAAATCCCCTCAATATAGTGGGTACGATTCCCTACCTAGAGAAAAACGGAAAACTCTACGTGCTTTTGTGTTTGCGCAATATCGAGCCGCGCAAAGGTAAATGGACGCTACCAGCCGGTTTTATGGAGCTTGGCGAGACAGCGGTACAAGGCGCCGCACGCGAGACAGAGGAAGAAGCTGGTGCAAAAATTGAAATGCAAGGCTTATTTACCGTACTGAGCGTGCCAGCAGTTGGTCAAGTACATCTATATTACCGAGCAAAGCTTCTCTCAGAAGTCTATAACCCGGGCTACGAAACTACCGAAGCTCGACTATTTTCTGAAGATGAATTACCTTGGGATGAAATGGCATTTAGAACCATTAAAACGACGCTTAAACATTTTTTTAAAGACGCTAAAACAGGTGTGTTCAAAGTTTATGAGCGTGATTTAATTTGAAGCTTAGCAATCTGCGCCACTAAATATGGCCTGCCCGGAGGGGATCGAACCCCCGACCCACAGCTTAGAAGGCTGTTGCTCTATCCAACTGAGCTACGGACAGAGGGAAGAAAATGGTCGGAGTACAAGGATTCGAACCTTGGACCCCCTGGTCCCAAACCAGGTGCGCTACCAGACTGCGCCACACTCCGACAAGCCAATGATTATATGCGAGAGTGGGTAGTTACCGCAAGAATTATTTTGCAATAGCTACCCACACACCCCCAATATTTTTAGTGGAACTGCTCTTCTTCAGTTGAACCCGTGAGGGCTGTGAGCGAAGATGCGCCGCCTTGAATCGCCATGGTCACCTCGTCAAAATAGCCTGTTCCCACTTCTTGCTGATGACTCACAAATGTATAACCACGGTCACGTGCTGCAAATTCTGGCTCTTGCACTTTTTCCACATAAGCAGTCATGCCGCGCTTGACGTAGTCTTGCGACAGATCAAACATGTGATACCACATGTTGTGAATACCAGCCAAGGTGATGAACTGATACTTGTAGCCCATCTTGCCAAGTTCGCGCTGGAATTTAGCGATATCTGCGTCGTTGAGGTTTTTCTTCCAGTTAAACGATGGTGAGCAGTTGTAAGCGAGCATCTTGCCTGGGAACTTCGCATGCACCGCATCAGCAAAATCTTGTGCAAATTTCAGATCAGGCGTCCCTGTTTCAGCCCAAACCAAATCAGCGTATTCGGCATAGGCCAAAGCACGAGCTACTGCTTGATCGAAACCTTTGCGAGTTTTGTAGAAGCCTTCTGGTGTGCGCTCGCCCGTCAAAAATGGCTTGTCAATAGGGTCATGATCGCTGGTCAACAAATCAGCCGCTTCAGCATCAGTACGTGCAATCACAAGCGTTGGCACGCCGCAGACGTCAGCCGCAAAGCGAGCTGCAATCAGCTTTTGCACAGATTCGTTGGTGGGCAAGAGCACTTTACCGCCAAGGTGTCCGCACTTTTTAGCGCTAGAGAGTTGGTCTTCAAAGTGCACACCGCCCGCACCTGCCTTGATACACGCCTTCATCAGCTCGAACGCGTTGAGCACGCCACCAAAGCCTGCTTCGGCATCAGCCACGATAGGTGCAAAGTAATCTTGATAACCTTTATCACCAGGGCCTACACCTTTAGACCACTGGATTTCATCCGCACGTGTAAACGTGTTGTTGATGCGTTCCACAACTTTTGGCACCGAATCCACTGGATAGAGCGACTGGTCTGGGTACATGGAAGAGTATTCGTTGTTATCGGCAGCCACTTGCCAGCCCGACAGGTAAATTGCTTTCACGCCAGCCTTGACTTGCTGCATGGCTTGTCCGCCTGTAAGTGCACCTAGGCAATTGACAAAAGGTTCGTTATTGACCAAACCCCATAATTTGTCGGCGCCACGTTGTGCCAAACTGTATTCCAATGGTTGGCTGCCGCGCAAACGAACCACATCAGCTGCGGTATAGCCGCGCTTAATACCCTTCCAGCGTGGATTCGTATCCCAATCTTTTTGAATTGCTGCGATTTGCTCTTCGCGGCTTGGTGTTTTGCTTGTCATGGTCATGTCCTTTTTTAAATGGCTGTGATATGTTTTATGTCTTATATAAGATTAAAGACATGGGCAGATCATAACATGACTTTTGGACCACGTAAAAGATTTACTGTACTATTTAAAAATGATCTCCAAACTAAACGACCCCACCCTCTTCAAAACTAATGCGCTAATTAACGGCCAATGGATCGCAAAAGCTCAGCGTTTTGACGTCTGCGACCCATCCGATGGCAAAAAAATTACAGATGTTGCCAATCTTGGCGCAAGCGATGCACAAGCGGCGATTGACGCGGCCAACGCTGCTTGGCCTGCTTGGCGCGCCAAGACAGGCAAAGAACGCCACACCATCTTGCTTAAATGGTTTAACTTGCTCATGGCTAATCAAGACGACTTGGCTCGCATATTAACCACAGAGCAAGGCAAACCCTTTTCTGAGGCTAAAGGCGAAATCGCTTACGGCGCTAGTTTTGTAGAGTGGTTTGCCGAAGAAGCCAAACGCGTTAACGGCGAAACGCTGCCGCAGTTCGATAACAACCGTCGCATCATGGTGATGAAGCAACCCATTGGTGTATGCGCCGCCATCACGCCGTGGAACTTCCCGCTCGCCATGATCACCCGCAAAGTCGCGCCAGCATTGGCTGCAGGCTGCCCTGTGGTGATTAAGCCTGCGGAACTGACGCCACTCACCGCATTAGCTGCAGCAGAACTCGCCATTCGTGCGGGCATCCCTGCTGGCGTTTTGAATGTGTTAACGGCGGACAGCGACAACTCTATTGCAATTGGCAAAGTCTTTTGCGCAAGCGACATCGTGCGCCACATTAGCTTTACCGGTTCAACCGAAGTGGGACGCATCTTGATGGCGCAATCGGCGCCCACCATCAAAAAACTATCGTTAGAGCTAGGGGGCAATGCGCCCTTTATCGTGTTTGACGATGCCGACATCGACAGCGCTGTAGAAGGCGCGATGGCGAGCAAGTACCGTAACGCAGGCCAGACTTGCGTGTGCGCCAATCGCATCTATGTGCAAGATGGTGTGTACGACGAGTTTGTAACTAAATTTGCCGTGCAAGTTGGCAAGCTGAAGGTTGGTAACGGATTTGAAGATGGTGTCTCGCAAGGTCCCTTGATTGAAGATGCTGCCGTCGATAAAGTGAAGCGTCATCTGGCAGACGCCATCGCCAAAGGCGGCAAAGTGGTGGTAGGCGGCAAGGCACTTGGCGGACAGTTTTTTGAGCCGACTGTGATCTCGGAAGCCACAGCGAGTATGGCCTGCGCACGCGAAGAAACATTTGGTCCCTTTGCACCTGTATTCCGTTTTCATACTGACCAAGAAGCTATTGATGCCGCAAACAACACCGAATTTGGTTTAGCAAGCTACTTCTATTCTCGCGACATTGGCCGCATTTACCGCACCGCCGAGGCACTTGAATACGGCATGGTCGGCATCAACGTAGGTATCATTGCTTCTGAGCATGTGCCATTTGGCGGTGTCAAGCAATCAGGTCTTGGGCGCGAAGGCTCGCGGCACGGCATGGAAGAGTATGTTGAAATGAAGTATCTCTGCATCGGAGATATTCAAAAATAAGGCTCTTATGAAACTTACATTCCTAGGCGCCGTCGGAACCGTCACTGGATCCAAATATTTACTAGAAACCACATCTAAGCGGTTAATGATCGATTGTGGTTTGTTTCAAGGCTTAAAGCTGCTTCGATTACGCAATTGGGCGCCCCTCCCTATTGATCCAAAAACCATCGATGAAGTCATCTTGACTCATGCACACCTTGACCACTCAGGCTATTTGCCACTTCTCGCAAAGTTAGGATTTAAAGGCAGTATTCATTGCAGCGAAGCCACGCGGGATTTGTGCCGTATCTTGTTGCTAGACAGTGCGCACATCCAGGAAAAGGATGCTGAGTTTCACAATAAGCACAAAACATCGAAACATGAGCCAGCCCTCCCTCTCTATACCGTTACTGATGTGATGGATGTGATGAAGCAGTTCAAAACGCATCCGTTCAAGGAGTCGTTTGCTTTGGGAGGCGGTATCCAGGCGCTGTTTCGTCATGCTGGGCACATCCTAGGCGCAGCCACGCTAGAGCTTCAGGCGGATGGCCAAACTATCGTGTTCTCTGGCGACTTAGGGCGACCCAACGATCCCGTCATGTGGCCACCAGCGCCTGTGCCAGAAGCAGACTACTTGCTAATCGAATCGACGTATGGCAATCGCATCCATGACAGCGCCGATACAGAAGAACGTCTAGCCGAGATCATCACACGTACAGCCAAGCGCGGCGGCAAGGTGGTTATTCCTAGCTTTGCCGTGGGACGCTCGCAAAGCTTGCTCTACATTTTGGCCAAACTCAAGGCGGCTCACCGTATTCCTAATCTGGCGATTTACTTGGACAGCCCGATGGCAATTGAGGCGAGCGAGATGATTCATCGCTTCCCGCACGACCATCGGTTGAGCGTCGAACAATGCAAGGCAATGGATCATGTTGCCACCTACACCGCATCGGTAGATGACTCTAAAGCCATTGCCAGTTATCACGGCCCAATGGTTATTTTGTCGGCTAGCGGTATGGCAACGGGAGGTCGTATCTTGCACCATCTCATGCAATATCTGCCCGATAGACGCAACACCGTTGTGTTAGCTGGATTTCAAGCTGAAGGGACGCGCGGCAGATCATTGCAAGATGGTCAAAAATTCATCAAAATTTTCGGCAAAGAAGTCGCTGTCCAAGCAGAAATCGAAACCATCCACGCCTTGTCTGCTCATGCAGACAGCGACGAAGTTTTAGATTGGCTCAAGCAGTTTGTTCGCGCCCCGCAGCGCGTGTTTGTGACACATGGCGAAGCTGATGCAGCAACGGCTTTGGCCGAGCGCATTCATCACGAACTTGGATGGACATGTTCTGTGCCGCAAATGAATGAATCCGCTAATTTGGCTTAGCTAGTCGCAAACATCACCAGCACCGCGACGGCCATTAAAGCTGTTGCAGCCCATCCCAAAATACGGTGACTGCGCCCAATGGTATGTTTACCCATCAACTGTTTCGATTGCCCAATAAACATTAAAGCAGCCATGATGGGGACGGAGATCACTCCATTAATGATGGCACTCCACACCAAAGCTTTAATAGGGTCGACCTCGAAATAGCCCATTGCAGCACCAATGCCGGTGGCCAAGATGATGATCATGTAGAAACCTTTGGCTTCACGAAATCCACGCGACAAGCCAGAGGCCCAACCGTTGAGTTCACTTACAGCATAAGCCGCAGAGCCCGCCAATACGGGCACGGCAAGCAGGCCTGTGCCAATAATACCCAAAGAAAAAATAGCAAAAGCGAAATCACCAGCAATCGGACGAAGCGCCTGTGCCGCCTGTGCAGAGGTTTGAATCGAAGTAATGCCATGTTCATTCAAAGTCACTGCCGTTGCAATCACAATACACAGTGCAATCACATTTGAAAAGATCATTCCCACACAAGTGTCTTGCTTGATGCGAGCTAAATGCATAGAAACCTGTACGGGATGCCCTCGATCTGGACGGTACTCGGGGCGTCGTTTAGAGTCTTCGACCTCTTGAGCTGCTTGCCAAAAAAAGAGATAGGGACTAATCGTTGTTCCCAATACAGCAACAACCAAGGCAGCGTATTCTTTTAAGGATATGTCTTTAGACAAAAATGCCCATGGTTGCATTGACTCCACCAGCACTTGCTGCCAAGGGATGGAAACGATTAAAACCACAGCCACATAGGCAAACAAAGCCAAGGTCAGCCATTTGAAAAGCCGGACCGATCGTTCGTACGAAAAATAGATTTGTGTGGCAATACAAAGCGCACTGAAGCCAAAAATATAAATCGCAAGCGGTCCGCCAAGTAGCAGCTGAATAGCTTGCCCAACTGCTGCGATATCAGCAGCAATATTGATGGTATTAGCGGCGACCAATAGCCAAATTAAAGAAGCTGACAACCAACGCGGGCAAGTCTTGTTGATATTGGCTGCGAGCCCCTCACCTGTGATCAAACCAATCCGTGCCGAAAGCATCTGAATGCCAATCATGAGTGGTGTGGTGACTAGCAATGTCCAAACTAACGCAAAGCGAAACTGCGCACCAGCTTGCGAATAGGTTGCGATGCCACTTGGGTCATCATCTGCCGCACCAGTAATCAATCCAGGCCCTAGTTTGCGTACAAACATCTGGGCATTGGATGGTGTCAAACAGTGACTCCAAAAAGAGTTCCTACACCTGCAGTTATCGCCATTGCAAATGCACCCCATAACGCAACGCGCACGCTTGATCTGGCAATCGGAGCACCGCCAGACTGTGCAGCCATTGCTCCCAATACGGCCAAAAACGCAAGTGAGCTAACAGCTACACCCCACATGCGCGCAGACTGTGGCAACATAAGTGCAACTAATAAGGGTGGCAATGCGCCCACGGCAAAAGTAGCAGCGGAAACTACTGCCGCCTGCAAGGGACGTGCATTATTCATGTCAGCAATCCCTAACTCGTCCCTAGCGTGTGCACCCAGCGCGTCGTGCGCCGTGAGTTGAGTTGCGACTTCTGCTGCAAGATGATGATCAAGTCCACGTGCAACATAAATTGCCGTTAACTCTTCATGCTCATGCTCCGGATCTTCCGCAAGCTCAGCTCGCTCCTTTGCTAAATCGGCATTTTGAGTGTCGGCTTGTGAGCTCACCGACACATATTCACCAGCGGCCATTGACATAGCTCCGGCAACCAAAGTAGCAACGCCCGTAAGAACAATCACCTGAGTGCCTGCCCCCGAAGCAGCAACACCAAGAATCAAACTGGCCATTGTCACGATGCCATCGTTTGCACCTAGTACGGCGGCGCGAAGCCAGCCAATACGATGCACACGATGAAACTCGTCGTGTCTCATGCTTAGCTTTGTTTCACTAAGTAATTCGCCATGCCACTTCGGACTTCTTCTTTAGCAGCTTCTGGGCCTTCCCAGCCCAAAATTTTGACCCATTTACCCTCTTCCAAATCTTTGTAATGCTCAAAGAAATGAGCAATCGTTTTGAGGCGTAGCGGGTTCATATCTTCTGGTCTTTGCCACTGCGTATACAGCGAACATTTTTTATCGATGGGCACAGCCAACACCTTGCCATCAATGCCAGCTTCGTCTTCCATATTCAAGATGCCAATAGGACGGCAAGTCACAACAACGCCAGGGATTAAAGGCACGGGGGTAATAACGAGTACATCAACTGGGTCACCATCGCCACTCAAGGTTTGTGGAACATAGCCATAGTTCGTTGGATAGTGCATCGATGTGCTCATGAAGCGATCCACAAATATCGCGCCAGACTCTTTATCAACTTCATACTTCACAGGATCAGCGTTCATCGGAATTTCGATGACTACATTAAATGTATCAGGGGCATTTTTGCCAGCAGTAACTTTGTCTAAAGACATATATGAGCTTTCTAAAAAACAAAAAAAATCTAAGTAAAAACCCGAGTTAAAGACTAATTTACGGGGAAAACCCTGATTGTACTTAGCTCAACTGACAAGCTTTGTCAGCAAGAAATCACGCAATCTGAATTAGAGTTCAAACGTTGGCCAATTAAACAAAAGATAGAGCTCATTTTTGTTTGAGGAAGCAACGAGAGCGGGGAATTCATTTTCTCTACATTCGTTTATTTTTACTATTAGGAGAGACACTTATGTCTGGAGCTTTTGCGCTTAATTTGGCGCTGGTTTGCGGTCTATTAGCTGTTATGTATGGCGTATGGGCGCGCAGTTGGATTTTGTCGCAAGACGCAGGAAATGCTCGCATGCAAGAAATTGCGGCTGCCATTCAAACAGGCGCCGCCGCATATCTTGCACGTCAATACAAAACGATCACGGTGGTTGGTGTGGTGCTCGCCATTTTGATTGCTGTGTTCTTAGATGGCATGAGTGCCATTGGTTTCGTGCTGGGTGCCGCGCTATCAGGTGCTTGTGGTTTTATTGGCATGAACGTATCAGTCAAGGCCAATGTACGTACGGCACAAGCCGCGACCAAAGGCATCGGCCCTGCGCTTGATGTTGCCTTTCGTGGTGGCGCGATTACGGGCATGTTAGTTGTTGGTCTTGGCCTCTTGGGCGTGACCCTTTTTTATATGTTCCTTGCCAGCAAAGGCCCTGTAACGGCGGCTAGCTTGAATCCATTGATTGGTTTTGCGTTTGGCTCATCTCTCATCTCCATCTTCGCTCGTCTTGGCGGCGGCATCTTCACCAAAGGTGCAGACGTGGGTGCGGACTTGGTCGGCAAGGTTGAAGCGGGCATTCCAGAAGATGATCCGCGCAACCCTGCTGTGATTGCCGACAACGTCGGTGACAACGTGGGCGACTGTGCAGGTATGGCTGCAGACTTGTTCGAAACCTACGCCGTGACGTTGATTGCAACGATGGTGCTAGGTGCACTCTTGATGACAAGCGCAGGCACATCGGCCGTGATCTATCCACTCGCACTCGGCGCTGTGTCTATCGTGGCGTCCATCATTGGCTGCTTCTTCGTCAAGGCATCGCCTGGCATGAAGAATGTGATGCCTGCGCTCTACAAAGGTCTTGCGGTGGCGGGTGTTTTGTCACTCATCGCTTTTTACTTTGTTACAAAAGCTTTGATGCCTGACAACGCCATGGCGCTGTTTGGTGCTTGTGCTGTTGGACTCGTTTTAACAGGCGTTTTGGTATGGATTACTGAGTACTACACAGGTACGCAATACGCACCGGTGAAGCACATCGCTCAAGCTTCGACCACGGGTCACGGCACCAATATCATCGCCGGTCTTGGCGTGTCCATGCGCTCAACTGCCTGGCCTGTTATTTTTGTGTGCATCGCCATCCTGTGCGCATACAAACTCGCTGGCCTTTATGGCATTGCGATTGCAGCGACATCGATGCTCTCGATGGCGGGTATTGTGGTGGCACTCGACGCCTATGGCCCTATTACCGACAACGCGGGTGGCATTGCCGAAATGGCTGAACTGCCAAGCTCTGTGCGCGACGTGACTGATCCGCTCGACGCCGTGGGTAACACGACGAAAGCAGTAACTAAAGGTTATGCCATTGGCTCTGCTGGTCTTGCAGCACTGGTTCTCTTTGCCGATTACACGCACAAGCTAGAAGCCTATGGTCAAGCCATTACGTTTGATTTGTCAAACCCCATGGTGATTGTTGGCCTCTTCATTGGAGGCCTCATCCCTTACCTCTTTGGCGCTATGGCCATGGAAGCGGTCGGACGTGCTGCGGGCTCAGTAGTGGTTGAGGTTCGTCGTCAGTTCGCGGACGGCGAAATCATGGCTGGCAAGCGTAAGCCTGACTACAGCGCGGCTGTGGACATGCTCACAACTGCTGCGATTAAAGAGATGATGATTCCATCGCTCTTACCTGTCATTGTGCCGATCTTGGTGGGTTTGTGCCTAGGTCCTGCGGCTTTGGGTGGATTGCTAATGGGAACGATCGTGACGGGTCTCTTCGTTGCGATCTCCATGTGCACGGGTGGCGGCGCTTGGGATAACGCCAAGAAGTACATCGAAGACGGCCATCATGGCGGCAAAGGCTCTGAGACTCATAAAGCAGCGGTGACTGGTGACACAGTGGGGGATCCTTACAAAGATACAGCAGGTCCTGCTGTGAATCCGCTCATCAAGATCATCAACATTGTGGCACTTTTGGTTGTGCCGCTCATGATGCAGATCCATGGTGGCGCACCGAAAGCAGCCGCGCCGGCAGCAGCCATCAGTGCACCTGCGTCGGCTGATACAGCCTCTGCACCGGTAGCGATGCCAGCAGCCGTAGAAGTTAAAAAGTAAACTCTTTTAACCAAAGAAAAAGCCCACTTTGCAGGCTGTGTAAAAGTCTGTGAACGGGTAGACGAAATGAGCCTCTTGAACGT
>CANBRV010000041.1 GCA_947372005.1 Comamonadaceae bacterium
TCACTCCGCCAACATTAAAAAGGCGGTTGGATTATTGATGTTGGCCCTAGGGCTAGCTATCCTCACGGGTTACGATAAAAAACTAGAGGGTTTATTAGTTAATCTGATGCCCGAGTGGCTGATTGCCATAACCACGCGGATTTGATTGAGTGCGGCAAACTTACTTGGCACCAGCCAAAATCCAGGTCGCCAAGGTCTTGGTGTCCGCTTCACTGAGGGCTGCTTGAGAGGGCATAGGAATAGATCCCCATTTGCCAGAGCCTCCAGCTTTGATATTTGCCATCACGGTTTTGAGAGCATCTTTTTTACCTTCATATTTTTTTGCAACATCGAGGTAAGCGGGGCCCAGGATTTTTTTATCGACCGCATGGCAGGCCATGCAGGCGTTTTTCGTGGCAAGTTCTTTGTTCGCCAAAGCTGGCATCGAGGCGGCTGAAGATAATGCGAGAACGACTAAAACACGGCGCATAAAAAATCCTCTTAAAAGCAAAAAATATAGAGATATAAGTAATCACTTATATTTTACAAAAGAAAAGACTAGAAGCAGATGGCGCGAGTTAATTTTTTTGTTGGAGTAGCAACGTCGATAAGGCAAGCCACTCTGTGGCAAAGAGCGCAGTTCCTACCGTATGCCAAAGCCGCAGATCACCCTTAGTCACAATATTTGGCGAAACGACAAAGTGAATGACCAAGGATGCCAACAGTGCCAGCCCAATTAGCCACATTGATTTGCTATTGGGTTTTGTTGTCAGCAGTAAAGCGCCGCAAACCCAGGCGATATAACCAAGCGTATCAAAGAGAACCGCTGCCATGCGTCCAGCCGTTTGCGGCGACTCTAAATGCTTGAAAAGCAGTGGCACGACGATAAATCCGATACTGGTAAGTGAGCCCCACCAAAGAGCAAGACTGAAAGACCGAACATGCATGATGGCTTTGTTCACTGGCAGTTGTTATGTAGCTTCCATTTTTCCGCGTGTCCCAGCGCCTTGGCAAACTCGGGGACTTTGCAGCGCTCTTCGTCGCCTACGGCAGCCGGCTTGCTGACGATGTTTGGATAAATATCAGCGGTAGACGCAGTCACAAACCGCATTGCTGCCCACAAACCAACAGCGACCAATGCCAATATAGCTAACTGAGCGGCACTAATATTTTGAATAGCTTGGCGATCTTGAATCTCGCACACACCGCCAGGGCAAAGTTTGGCTTTTTCTTTGTTAAATGCGTTGTAAATCATGCAGCCAAGGCAGATGCCGAATGAGGTCTCAAAAAACAGCAATAACAAACAGGTGATGCAAATCAGCATGGTGACTGGCCCGCGCGTATCGCCCACCACAATCATAAAAAACATAACGGCGGCTAAAACTAAGCCCAACGCCCATGCAAAGCGTTTTTGCGGCGCACCTACGTATTCAGGGGCTTGGTTGCGAACGGCGATACGTCCTAATACGAGGCTGGGTGCGTACTTGGGGTTAATGAGCACGCGGATGAAAAAATCAACAAAAAACGTGATGACCACAAATTGCGTCATGGCGAAATTGCCGTTTAGCCAAACGTGCATGAAGGCGACGATAGCAAGAAAGAAAAAGATGCCAGCACCCGCGCGGGCTTCGCGTTCGTTCAGAACGCGGACGGGGTACTCGGGCATAGATTCACCGAATTGAAAGAGTTTGTTCATTTGAGTTGCGCCTTTGCTAGTTGATGCGTGCGATACGCCTTGAGGCCACCACCGATAAAGCAAGCATTGGCGTAGCCCATTGCGCGTAGCGTGTCGGCAGACAATGCGCCTCGGTTGTAGGCATTGCAGTAACAAAGAATACGGGCGTTCAAGTCTGGGATAACGCCCTCTATGTTCATCTCTAATTTGCCTCGACTCAGGTGGACAGAGTGAGGTATGTGATCCGCCTCGTGTTCTTCTTTGTCCCGAATATCGAGCGCAATCGCACCCGCTTGAACAAGGGCATCGACTTGACTAGGGGGATTTCAAGAACACGCGAACGCGCCGCATCGGACATGGTTTGAAATTTTTCGGTGTAAGCCATAGTTTGTTTATTTTGAAAAATTCTTCAAGCAGCAAAGCCCTGACGGATTTCGGGTTGTGCAGTTGCACGCGCCTTCTTTCGTTTGCGCGATCACGAAGTTGCGAATGGTAGGGTCAGACTTCGCATGAGTCTGGGTCACGCCGTAGCAATAACAAACCAAAGCTTGAGGCGACAAATCTTTGACACCGATCATTGTGCGGATATCAGTAGTGCGGACGGTGTCGCCGTTTTCTCCAAAGTATGCGACCTCGCACGTCGTAGTTTCACAAAAGTAATAGCCTTGCGGCTTGGGAACCCACAACCACGGGGCTTTGAGGTGATGACGCATAGTGTTAGCAGTCACACTAAGAGATGTTTTTCCGCATACGGGACAGTTGCATTTCTTTGGTGTGTCGGCTACAGCAGGTACAGTGGAAATGGGCAAACAGCAGCTACTCATAGATTGATTTAATGTGTCGTTGATTTGTCTTCAGGGCTGTCGCGCACAACAGGAAATCTGGCAGATCCAAAGCGAATCACCAATGTGGCGACGGCCAAAATGAGCATAGCGACGGCAATGATGAGTACATCTAAGTTGACGCTTGCTGCTGTACTTGCGTTAGTGCCGTGTGCTTGAACCACCGAAATCATTTGGTGCGCTAAGGCGGTCATTGCAACATATAGCAAAAACCTAACGGGCATGTGATTGGTTTTGAAGTAGATGCCAACCATTGCGCCCAACTCTAGGTAGATAAACAATAGCAAGATATCGTCAATCGTCGCGTGGCCTTTGGCACCCATGTCCACAAAGGCCGTGAATGCCGACCAAATAATCGCGCCACCAATGGCAAATAACGCGAGGTAGTGAAAACTATCAACGAGCAACTTGCCAAATCCGTCAGCAAGGTCAAGTAGCTGTTGGCGCAGGCGGTGTGTCCAGAGTAGTTTCATGGTATTGTTTCGAAGTGAATGGATTTTGACTTTAGGGTAACTACTAGATCGTAAATTCATAGGACTCGCTAATAATATCAGTTATTCCTTATATTTTGATGTAGTAAATACCCCATGACTGCCAATATCCCCTCTACTAGCGCAGAAGATCAACAGACTGCGGCACGCGTTTTTGAAGTTGCTGCCGAGCTCTTTAGCGTTTTATCCACGCCGATTCGCCTGCAAATTCTGGGCGCTTTATGCGACGGAGAGCTTTCGGTTTCACAAATTTTGGAAAAAGTTGAAACCACTCAACCAAATTTGTCACAGCATTTAGCAATTTTGTATCGGCACGGGATCATTGCTAAGCGCAAAGACGGTACGCAGGTTATCTATAGCGTGCAAAGCGAAAAGGCAGTAGAGCTTTGCCGCTCTGTTGTAACGCAAGTGGCTATTGAGCTTGAAGATCCGCAAGGTGCCCCAGCAGCCGAGCGTTTGGTAACCAAACATTTCTAAAAGGATGTTGGTTTGATGTTTTCTATTTCACTTCGCAAAGCGCCTGAAGGGTTTTTAACTCAGGCCGATATCAGGCACATTAGCAAAGGTCGCCGCGATCTTTTTGCTGGAGCATTCAAAACAGCGCTATCAGGCATGGCCTTGGCTAGTCTGCCTAGTCTTGCAAAAGATGATCCAAACATTATGGAGTTGCCTGCGCACTCCAAAGGATTGGGGCAAGGAGTGGCAACCAATCCTTATGGTGTACCAAGTCAATATGAAAAAAATATCCAACGCCGTGAAAGCCCAGGCCTCACGCAGGTGACGCAGGCAGGGGTGAGTTTTTGTCCGTTGCAAAGCCTGTTTGGCATCATTACACCCAGTGGTTTGCATTTTGAGCGACATCATCAAGGTTGGTGGGATATTGATCCTACAAAACATCGCTTGATGATCAATGGTTCAGATGAAAAAATGCTCAAGCGACCGATGGTGTTTACGATGGATGAGCTTTTGCGGATGCCCTCCATGACACGTACTCACTTTATTGAATGCGGTGCCAACAGCGGCATGGAGTGGGGTAATGTGGCTGTGCCGACGGTGCAATATACGCACGGCATGCTGTCGTGCAGTGAGTTCACGGGCGTGCCACTTAGGGCACTTTTAGAGCTGTGCGGTGTGGACTTTAAGCGCGCAAAGTTTGTATTAGCTGAAGGCGCAGATGGTTCGTCAATGACGCGAACGATTCCGCTCAGTCTTATTCAAAATGATGAAGTACTCGTGGCTTATGGGCAAAACGGTGAAATGCTTCGTCCAGAAAACGGCTACCCGCTACGCCTTGTTGTGCCAGGTGTGCAGGGCGTGAGCTGGGTGAAATATCTGCGCCGTATTGAGGTTGGCGATATGCCTTATGCGACTAAAGACGAAGTGATTGGCTATGCAGATTTAATGAAAGACGGATTGCATCGGCAGTACACCAGTATTCAAGAGGTGAAGTCGGTGATCACGAGCCCGAGCGGCGGTCAAGTGCTATTGCAAAAAGGCTTTTGCAACATTTCAGGAGTAGCCTGGAGTGGTCGTGGGGCGATTAAACGCGTTGAGGTCTCGGTAGATGGTGGGCGCAATTGGCGGGTAGCGCGATTGCAAACGCCCGTGATGTCTAAGTGCCTGACGCGTTTTCAAATCGATTGGTCTTGGGGTGGGGATGCATCACTTTTAATGAGCCGTGCTGTTGATGAGACTGGGCACATACAACCTACGTATGCGCAAAATCGTGCCGTTCGTGGTTCTCGCGGGATTTATCACAACAACTCCATTCAAACATGGTTGGTCGAGCAAAGCGGTGAGGTGAAAAATGTTCAGTTATCGTAAATTGGCTGGACTGATGTTCGCGTTGGTGTGTGCTGGTATAGGCGCAACGAGTTATGCGCAAACTCAAAAATACAGTCCCGTTAGTCATATTTCAGGGATGGGACGAACAGCAACGTCCACAGAAATTGCGGCTTGGGATATTGATGTGCGCCCCGATTTCAAAGGCTTGCCTAAGGGTGCTGGCAGCGTCGTGCAAGGTGAAAAAATTTGGGAAGCGCAGTGCGCGTCGTGTCACGGTGCGTTTGCCGAAAGCAATCAAGTTTTTTTTACATTGGTGGGCTATACCAATAAAAAAGATGTGGAGATGGGACGCGTTGCAAGTTTGCAGCTGACGAGCGATGCGCCCTATCGTACGATGACGATGAAGCTTTCAACCGTGTCAACGCTGTGGGACTACATCAACCGTGCAATGCCGTGGACAGCGCCTAAATCACTTAAACCTGATGAAGTTTTTGCTGTCACAGCGTATTTACTCAATCTTGCTAATGTGGTGCCAGATGATTTTGTGCTGACAGATAAGAATATCGCCGAAGTACAAAAACTGATTCCTAATCGCAACGGTATGACGACCAAGCACGCGATGTGGCCCGGCACTGAGTTTGGTGGCGTGAATGGCTTGAATGCGAAGCCTGACACTCAGGGTTCGAATTGCATGCGTGATTGCCCAGTTGATCCAAAGGTAGGAAGTTCTATTCCAGTTTACGCTATGAATGCCCATGGTAATTTGGCCGAGCAAAATCGTTTGATTGGTGGTGTGCGAGGTTTAGATACAAGTAAACCCAGGACTGACGTTGTGGCTGTAGAAGACCCCCCTAAAGCCACACCCGATAAGGCAATTAGTAAAACGAAAACGTCAGAAATATTACCTATATTGCAAAAAAATACGTGCACAGCTTGTCATGCCGTAGCCGCTAAGGTGATGGGACCTGCTTTTAAAGAGGTGGCTAAAAGATATGCGAATCGATCAGATGCAGAAAATTATCTTGCTGGGAAAATAAAATCTGGTGGCGCAGGTGTATGGGGGGCTATCCCTATGCCTCCAATTAACATAAGCGATGCAGAATCAAAGAAAATAGCGCAGTGGCTGTCACAGGGCGGCGTAGATTAATATCAATTTATAGGAGTGTTTTATATGCAACGTCGAGAATTATTAAGTGCAGGTCAAGCTGTCATGGCAATGGCAGCGGTAGCAGGCTTGATTCCAAATATCAGTGCAGCTCAGAACGCATCAGGTTGGAATAAATCAGCATTTGAAGGAAAAAGTTTGACCGAAGTAGTTAAGGCTTTGGGCGGTACCGCAGCTACTGCAAGCGGCGATGTGCTTTTGTCTGCTCCTGAGATTGCGGAAAATGGCAATGTGGTGCGAATGGGGGTTGAAAGCAAGCTTGCCGGTACATCGATGGTTGCACTTTTAGTAGAAAAAAATCCAGCGTTGCTATCGGCTTCTTTTGATGTGATCGCTGGCTCAGATGCTAGCTTCTCGACCAATGTCAAGATGGGGCAAACATCCAATGTGTATGCGCTTGCTAAGGTGGGCGACAAGTTTTTTTATGCCGTTAAAGAAGTCAAAGTGACTTTAGGTGGCTGCGGCGGCTAATTTCTAGTTTTTTAAGAATTAAAAGGAATAAAAATGTCAGATCCTATGCGCATCAGAGCCGCCGTTTTAGGCGATAAAACAACTGTCCGTGCCTTGATTAGCCACGAAATGGAGAGCGGTCAACGCAAAGATGCTGCGGGTAAAACCGTGCCAGCCTGGTATATCCAAAGTATCAGCGCAACCCATAACGGACGCACTGTTATGAACGCCCAATGGGGTACTTCGGTATCAAAAAATCCGTTTGTCCAGTTCAGCTTTAAAGGCGGAAAATCGGGTGATGAAATTGCGGTAACTTGGATTGATAACAAGGGCGATAAGCGAACCGACAAAGCTGCTATCTCCTAATTTTTAAGGAAACGATCATGCGCATGAAGAAAATAATCACAGCGGCTGGTTTGCTTGGATGCGGACTAGTGGGAAGTTTGGTAGCCAATGCACAAGAGTCCAAGGAGGCTCTTTATACGAAAAGTTTGGCTGCTACCTGTGCGAATTGTCATGGTACTAACGGCAAAGTGGCTAGTGGCTCACCTGTTGCTGGTTTAGCAGGCTTGCCAGCCGACTATATTGTTTCGCAAATGAAAGCGTTTAAGTCAGGTGCTCGCCCTGCAACAGTGATGCATCAACTAGCTAAGGGCTTCAGTGATGCGCAGATTGACCAAATGGCGGCCTACTTTGCTGCACAGAAAAAATAAGGAATTAGGGCTATGAATCACATTTCAAATCGTCGCTCCTTTTTGCAATCTTCCGCAGCCCTTTCGCTGCTGGGTCTTGGCGCATGTGCGACAACAGTCTCAATACCAGCCAAAGCGCAAGTCGTGGTGATTGGCGGCGGCTATGGCGGCGCAACGGCTGCTAAATATGTGCGACTGCTCTCAGACAACAAAATTAGCGTTGTACTGATTGAGCCGAACGAGGCTTTTATTTCTTGCCCAATCTCTAATTTGGTTGTCGCGGGTAGCAAGCAAATCAATGAAATAACAACTTCATACGAAGGCCTTGGCAAAAACCACGGCATTACGGTCGTGCGTGATATGGCGCAAAGCATTGATTCCACTAAAAAAATGGTCACGTTGGCTAATGGTGGAACGATTGCATACGACAAACTGGTTGTTTCGCCAGGTATTGACATGATGTTTGCCTCGATTGAAGGTTATCAAGCTGCACATGGTGCAGGGCAGGTCGTGCATGCTTGGAAAGCTGGCGCCGAGACGGTTGCCCTGCGTAAGCAGTTAGAGGCAATGCCTGACGGCGGAACATTCGCGATCACCATTCCTGTTGCGCCATTCCGTTGCCCGCCTGGACCCTATGAGCGAGCTTCGGTTGTCGCGAATTACTTTAAGCAATTTAAGCCCAAGTCAAAGGTGTTGGTTTTAGATGGCAATCCTGATGTAATCTCTAAAGGCGCGCTTTTCAAAAAGGTTTGGGCAGAGCAGTACAAAGGCATCCTTGAGTACCGAGGCGATCACAAGGCAACAGCGGTGGATGGCAAAACTGGAACTATTAAATTTGAAGTGCAAGATGATGTGAAAGCAAGCGTGGTTAATGCCCTACCTTCTATGCGTGCAGGCTTGATTGCGGTTAATTCTGGACTAGCTAATGTTGCCAATGGTCGCTGGTGCGGCGTGAACTATCAAACCTTTGAATCAACGGCTGCTAAAGATGTGTTCGTGATTGGTGACTCTATTCAAGTTGCGCCTTTGATGCCTAAGAGTGGGCACATGGCTAACAATCATGCAAAAGTTGCGGCTGCCGCGATTGTTGCGCAGCTGGCAGGGTGGGAGGTGAATGCCAGCCCATTGCTAACCAATACCTGCTATAGCTTTGTGAACGACAAAGAGGTCATCCACGTGGCAAGTGTTCATGAATATGTTCCAGCTGAAAAAACGTTCAAAACAATTGCAGGTTCGGGTGGACTCAGCGCAAGTCCGTCAACATTAGAAGCCCAGTATGCTATGAATTGGGCAAATAATATTTGGGCAGATACGCTGACCTAATGTCAGATTTATAAAGGCATGCCATGAAAAAATTATCCGCATTTGTTTTAATGTCAGCGCTTGGCGCAGCCTTATCCAGCTTGACTTTTCAAGCATTAGCACAGAAGTCCTCCGCTGACGCGATTGCTGAATACCGCGCGGCTTTGCAAGATGGCAATCCTGCTGACTTAAATGCCGCACGCGGAGAAGCACTTTGGCGGACAGCGCGAGGGCCCAGCAATGTATCGCTAGAGCAGTGCGATTTGGGTTTAGGTGCTGGTAAGGTCAAAGGCGCGGTGACTAAGTTGCCACGCTATTTCATTGACGCTAAGCGTGTTATGGATTTGGAGTCTCGTCTTGTGCACTGCATGGTGACACTACAAGGCTTTAAGGCAGACGAGTTCACGACCAAAACAGCTTTTTCTGGTGAAGGGCAACGAGCCACCGTGATTGAGGATTTGGTAGCCTACATTTACGATGAATCACGTGATATGCCGATTAGCGTGCCGCAAGGTCACAAGGAAGAGAAAGCTGCATATGCACGTGGCAAAAAAATCTTCTTCTTTAAAGGCGGTCCATACGATTTTTCTTGCGCGTCGTGCCACAGCCAAGATGACAAGCGCATCCGCTTGCAAGACTTACCCAATTTGACAAAGCCAGAACCTGCCAAGGCTGCGTTTGCGCAGTGGCCGGCCTACCGAGTGAGCCAGGGTGCACTGCGCACGATGCAATGGCGTCTGTATGACTGTTTTCGCCAGCAGCGTTTCCCCGAGCTGCAATACCTGAGCCAAACATCGATTGACCTCACTACCTTTTTAGGCGTGAATGCCAATGGCGGCAAGATGGCTGCGCCAGCCATCAAGCGCTAATTAACTTAGAGGGAAATCACAATCATGATGAAATTAATCTTAGCGCTAAGCCTTATGCTGACAGGGTTGTCAGCTTATTCACAAGCAGCGAAGGCACCATCTAATAAAGAAATTGTGGCTAATCTAAAAGCTTCGTTTAGCGAGCGTGGCGCAGCTAAGTTGGACAGACTTGATCAAACCGACTTGCAAAAAACTTGTTCGCAAGCGGCAGAGTCAGGTAAGCCACTGCCAGTCAAAGTGAAAGCCAGCATAGAGAAAAAGGTGCTTGCCAGTATTCCCTACCCAGCAGATGGCGTGTATTTGGGTGACTGGAAGGAGGGCGAAAAAATTGCCCAAAACGGTCGAGGTCTTCAATTTAGTGATGCGGTTGGATCTGCCAACGGTGCCAATTGCTATGCTTGTCATCAGCTCACACCGACAGAGATTAGCTTTGGAAATCAAGGTCCTAGTTTGCTCAAGTATGGCGCCTTGCGCGGCGTGAAAGATCCCGCCAACAAAGACTCGGAAGCGATTGTTAAGTACACATGGGCGCGGATTTGGAATACACATGCATTCAATGCTTGCAATGGGATGCCGCGATTTGGCGATGCGGGTATCCTCACGCCAACTCAAATTAAAGACGTGATGGCGCTGCTGTTAGACCCTGCCTCTCCAGTTAACAAGTAACTCTTCTAAGAGCCGATTTGTTCTCGAAAACAAGTCGGCTTTTTACCTTTTTAAATATCAGTTGGTGCTTATATGAATCTCTCTCGCCGTGAATTTAGCTCCGTACTTACGGCTGCTGCTGTTGCAGGTTTTTCGTTTACTAGCGAAACCTCCGCACAAGAGGCCAAGCGTTTGTATGACGTGCCAAAGCGTGGCAATGTGCATTTACTACACATGACTGATTGCCACGCGCAGCTTTTGCCGATTTATTTTCGCGAGCCAAATATCAATATCGGTGTGGCAGGTATGACTGGGCGTGTCCCGCATTTGGTGGGCGAGCATTTGTTGAAGTACGCAAGCCTTGCGGCGGGCAGTGCAGGGGCGCATGCGCATACTTATCTTGATTTTGAACGCAATGCGCAGCAGTACGGCAAAGTCGGTGGTTTTGCGCATATGGCTACTTTGGTCAAGCAACTGAAAGCGTCGCGTAGCGGTGCACTGCTGCTTGACGGCGGAGATACATGGCAAGGCAGTGCCACTTCGCTTTGGACAAATGCGCAAGACATGGTGGAGGCAGCCAAGCTGCTCGGCGTGGATGTGATGACGGCGCACTGGGAGTTCACTTATGGCGAGAAGCGAATGCTAGAAATCATAGAAAAAGATTTCGCCAAAACCAGCACATTCAAAGGCATTGATTTCATCGCACAAAACGTCAAAACCAAAGACTTTGATGATCCTGTGTTTAAACCGTATGTCATGAAGGAAATGAATGGCGTGACGTTTGCCATCATCGGGCAGGCTTTTCCGTACACACCGATTGCCAATCCTGGTTGGCAAGTACCCAACTGGACGTTTGGCATTCAAGATCAAGAGCTGCAAAAGCAAGTCAATGAAGCACGCGCCAAGGGCGCGCAGGCTGTGGTACTACTCAGCCATAACGGCATGGATGTTGATTTGAAATTGGCAACGCGCGTGACGGGAATTGACGCAATTTTGGGGGGGCATACACACGATGGCGTTCCTGTGCCGACGATGGTGAAAAATGCGGGAGGTCAAACGCTAGTGACCAATGCAGGCAGCAATGGCAAATTTTTAGGCGTGCTGGATTTAGATGTCAGGGACAAAAAAGTCGTCGCTGTTCATTACAAGTTGCTGCCCATTTTTGCCAATTTTTTACCTGCTGATAAAGAGATGGATGCGCTCATAGAAAAGCTAAGGAGGCCTTATCTAGCAAGGCTTACTGAGCCATTGGCTGTGACGGATGGCTTGCTCTACCGCCGTAGCAACTTCAACGGCACATTTGATCAATTGATTTTGAATGCGTTGATGGATGTGCGCGGGGCCGAAATTGCGTTTTCGCCAGGATTCCGCTGGGGTACATCGCTTTTGTCAGGGCAGACGATTACGCGCGAGCATGTGATGGATCAAACCGCAATTACGTACCCGTGGACGACGCTCACAGACATGACGGGCGAGACGATTAAAAATGTGCTCGAAGACGTGGCAGACAACCTCTTTAACCCTGATCCGTATTACCAGCAAGGTGGGGATATGGTTCGCACAGGAGGCTTGCAGTACACGATGGATCCGAGCGCCAAACTGGGTTCACGCATCTCGGACATGCGGCTTGGAGGCAAACCGATCAATGCTGATAAGGCTTATAAAGTGGCGGGCTGGGCTCCTGTGCAAGAGGTCAGCAAAAATGCTGGGCCGCCAGTTTGGGATGTCGTCGAGACATGGCTTAAGGATAAAAAAATGATTCCTGCAATCAAGCCTAATATGCCTTTGCTTAAAGGCGTGGATGGCAATATTGGTTACGTTGCTTTTTAATTTAGATGGTAATCCCCCGCAAATTAATAACAGTTAAAAGTAGAGATTTCCAAGCCTGACCCGCTTTTGGTGCCAGAGCGTCCAAATACCTGTTGGTCAATGGATTTCATGCATGACCATCTCACAGACGGCAGAAGCTACCGCAGCCTCAACGTCATTGACGACTTCAGCAGAGCACTTTTATGCACAGAGATTGATTGTTCGCTGCCTAGCGTGCGAGTCACACGGGCGCGGCATCAAACTCATGTTCATCCAACCAGGCAATCCACAGCAAAACGCGTACATCGAGCGGTTTAACAGGACGATGCGCTATGAGCTGCTCAGCCCTAATTTGTTTGGCAATATCGAGTAAGTGCAGTGGGCGTATGCCCTCTACTTTGACGTGTCGTTAATAAAGGGGGGATTACCAGATAAAAGCACACAAGAAAAAGCCCACCAAACAGGCTGTGTAAAAAGTCTGTGAACGGGTAGACGAAATGAGCCTCTTGAACGTTAAGTTCAGGAGGCTTTTTCATTGGGGGATCAAATGAGACACAAACACGGTGAGAGTCGGGAGCAAGTCACTTTGTTTCCGATCATGTTGGATGAGCTGGTAGGTAGCGACTCACTCGTTCGGGTTATTGATGCTTGGGTTGAATCGCTCGATTTGAAGGCGCTAGGCTTTGACAAGGTTCAGGCCAG
>CANBRV010000042.1 GCA_947372005.1 Comamonadaceae bacterium
AGAACGCTTGGATGCAGCGCATGGCACATTATTTCCGCAACCACGGGTAAGGCATGATGGTGCGGTGATGTTGATGGATGATGCATACGGACACGGTTGGCGATTAGTGGCGTTAGATTCGGCACTCGTGCAAGCCTTATCTGGCATGGCCTACAGGCTATTTGACGATCTCGCCATTATTCACCTCAATGAATTAGATGGCATCTGTGCTGCTTGGTTTGATAAGCACAAATGCACTGCTGCACTTGTGCGCCCCGATCACTACGTGTACGCTGTCATGCATTCTGTAGATGAGGTGATGACTGAATTAATAACTTTAAAAGGGAGACTGTAATGATGAATTTTTCAAATCTGAATCGACGCTCAGTACTTGGTGTGATGAGCGTGATATCGATACCCGCATGGGCGCAATCTGCTGCATGGCCTGATAAGCCCATCAAATTTATTTTGTCGCACCCCGCAGGCTCAGGACCCGATAACGTGGCTCGCTTATTGGGTGAACGCCTTGCCAAGCTTTGGGGTCAGCCCATCGTGATCGAGAACAAGCCAGGTGGTCAAAATGTGATCGGGGCTCAAGCTGCTGCTAAATCTGCATCTGATGGCTATAACTTCTATTTTTCAACCGTCGCGTCTTTGGTTAGCAACACGTATTTGTTCAAAGCCTTGCCCTACGATCCGCGCCGGGATTTTGTGCCTGTGGCGTTTGTCGCCAACAGTCCTTTTGCTATTTTGGTAAATGCTAATTCACCCATTAAGACAATGGAGGAATTAATTGCCAAATCCAAATCGACACCTGGAAAAGTGACACTAGCCAATGAAGGTCCTAGAACGCTAGGCGGCATGATTGCGCGGCTCATCAACTCACGTGCCAAGATGGAGGCGAATCTAGTGCCTTTTGCTTCAGTGGGTGTTGCAACGCAGGACTTACTGGGTGGGCACGTCGATGCTTTGGTTGCCGATCTCGCATCGACTGCGGCGCTCGCCAAGCAAGGTCGTTTGCGTGTGCTTGCCGTGACCAATGCCAAGCGGGCTGCGGGCTGGGAGACTGTTCCCGCCTTAGCTGAGTTGGTGCCGAATTTTGAAATGAGCGGCTGGTTTGCGTTGATGGCACCTGTTGGCACGCCTGATGCCATCGTAACCCGTGTGAATCGTGACATGAGCACCGTGCTGGCTGAGGCTGATATTGCTAACCGTATTGCAGCAATTGGCCCGATTGCTGTCTCGGGTATGAATCCAGCCGCTGTCGCCGAGTTTTTTAAAGGCGAACACGCGCGATGGGCTCAGATGAGCAAAGAGATTGGACTTTTGCCTGAATGAAATGGATTCCCGCGTTCGCGGGGATGCCAGCCCAGTCTTATCGATTTCGCTGGTTCATAAACACCAGCTTTTCAAAAAGCGTTACGTCTTGTTCGTTTTTGAGCAGCGCCCCAAGTAACGGCGGCAAGCAGATTTTGTCATCTTGCGTCTGCAGTGCTTCTAGTGGAATGTCTTCTGCTAAAAGCAATTTGAGCCAATCGAGTAACTCGCTGGTCGATGGCTTCTTTTTCAGTCCTGGAAGCTGTCGCACATCATAGAAAGTCTTCATGGCAGCCGCCAGTAGCTCTTTTTTGAGGTTCGGGAAGTGCACATCTACGATGTGCTGCATTGTGCTGGCATCGGGGAACTTGATGTAGTGGAAGAAGCAGCGGCGCAAGAATGCATCAGGCAGCTCTTTTTCGTTGTTGGATGTAATAAACACCAGCGGACGATTTTTAGCTTTGATGAGCTGGCGTGTTTCGTAGCAATAAAACTCCATGCGATCGAGCTCGCGCAAGAGGTCGTTAGGGACCTCGATATCGGCTTTGTCGATCTCGTCAATCAAAAGTGCGACAGGCTCTTCGGCTGTAAACGCTTGCCACAGCACACCTTTGATGATGTAGTTGTTGATGTCTTTGACGCGTGAGCCACCGTCTAGATCGCCTAGTTGACTGTCTCGCAAACGGCTGACCGCATCGTATTCGTAGAGTCCCTGCTGTGCTTTGGTAGTCGACTTGATATGCCACTGCAAAAGTGGCATCTTGAGAGCTGCCGCTACCTCTTCCGCCAGCATGGTTTTGCCGGTGCCAGGTTCACCTTTGACGAGGAGGGGGCGCTTTAAGACGATAGCTGCGTTGACGGCCAGCATGAGGTCTTGTGTGGCAACGTAATTGTCAGAACCTGTAAATTTGGTCGTAGGCGTAGGAGTTTTATTCATAAGTCGGCAGTTATAATTAGCAGTTAATTTAGCAAGATCTCGTATTTTCCCATGAATAAAATTTTTACCGCTACTCTCCTGTCGCTTGCCGCGAGTCTTTTTTCCTATGGCGCATCTGCCGCTGAACTTAAGGGCGACATTAAAGCTGGCGAATCCAAAAACGCAATGTGTATCGGATGCCACGGCATCAAAGGCTACCAAGCCAGCTTCCCAGAAGTTTATAAAGTGCCGATGATTTCAGGTCAAGGCGCCGCCTACATTGCATCAGCCCTTAAAGCGTATCAAGCGGGCGACCGCAAGCATCCAACTATGCGTGCCATTGCTGCATCACTGACCGAGCAGGATATGGCCGATTTGGGCGCTTACTATGCGCAACATGGCAAAGTGGACGGCGCACCTGAGCTATCAGCAGCGCCATCTAAAGCGCCTAGCGAAAAGGTGGCTGCTTTGCTCGCCAAATCTGCTTGTGTCTCTTGCCATGGGGCTAATTTTTCAAAACCTTTGGATGCTAGCCAACCTAAATTGGCAGGCCAGCACAAAGATTATTTGTATGCAGCTCTCAAGTCGTACAAAACAGAAGGTAACCCTCAAGTGGGCCGTAGCAATGGCGTCATGGGCGGTATTGCGAAGCAGCTCAGCCTTGCTGACATGAAAGAGTTAGCCGCTTACATTAGCAGCTTGGACAGTGATCTCAAAACTGTGCCTCAAGACAAAATACATAAGGCACCAGCTAAATAATCTTGGCTCTTGTCTTGCATATCAAGCCGCTTCGTTATGAAGCGGCTTTTTTTATGGCTTCAATATAGACCTCGCCGTTTGGCTGTGTATTTGATTTTTGTGATTCCCACATCATGCTACCTAAAGCCTCCATGGCCACGTGATGCGCATCATGAAGTGAATCCAGCTTGCTTGTTAGCGATTCCACTGCCGCTTGAATGCCGGGCGGTTGATCGATGGAGCATTGCTCACTAATCGACAAATGCATCGAGAGATGAAGAAATGGGTTCGTGCGTCCAGAGTCCACCGTGTAATCACGCGCTACAGCAGATGCTGGATCACTTAGATCATCGTGATATTCGGGGTGCTCGGCAATCCAAAGCGCGGCAATGGTCTCGATGCCATCCATCGTTTCTTTGACTAACCACTTGCTATAAACAGCACAAAAAAAGCGCCGCACATCGGATTGGGAGGGATTAAACATACGGGAGATTATCCCGTCTGAATGACTTGTCCTGTTTTTGCTGACTGAACAATCGCTTCGGTAATCTTTAAGTTTTGCATCCCGTCAAACGCACTCACTAAGGGCTTTGCTTCACCGCGTACTACTTTGCCAAAATGTTCCATTTGATGCGCAATTGGGTCACTGCGCTGCATATCCACTACGCTCACATCAAACGGTTTCCACCACGATCGATCCTCGTCTTTGGCATAAGACTTCACACGCATCGTCGGGATAGAAAGTGAGCCATGTGTGCCAGTGACGGTGTAACAGTCCTCATCGTCGTAGCTTGTGTAGGCTTTATTTTCTTGACTGGTTTGCTCCCAACTTTTAGCACTTGCAGCGCAGTCGGACAGCATGAATGTACCGAGAGTGCCATTCAGGAATCGTAAATTAATCGCTACAGTATCTTCGACTGCAAAGCCGCGTACCGCATGGCTTGTGATCGCTTGAACCGATGCAATCTCGCCGCATAGCATGCGTAGGTTGTGCACCTCATGAATCATATTGAGCAGGATCGGACCTGCGCCCATTTCACGACGCCAAGGGCCATCATCAAAATAATGATCAGGTTTGACGAAGAGCGCACTGCCCATGACAGCAACGAGTTTGCCAAGTTTGCCAGATGCTACCACTTCTTTTGCTTTGGCCATGATGGGGCTGTGCGCACGGTGATGACCAATCAGAATAATTGCGGTAGTTTTTTTTTGATAAGCGACGAGTTCTTCGGATTCGCTAACGGTCACAGTAATAGGTTTCTCTAGCAGCATCGGTACGCCTGCATCCATACATTCTTTGGCATGAGCCAAATGCAATTGATTGGGGGTAGCCAAAATAACGCCATCAGGTTTGTTTTTTTCAAATAACTCGGCAAGTGAGGTGTAGAGCGGCACGTCGTATTTTGCAGCTGTGGCGACTGCATTGGGCGAGGGATCAACAATAGCGCAAAGCTGTACCGTGCTGCTGGCAACGGCCGCGTCCATGTGGGCTTGCCCGATATAGCCTGCGCCAGCAACGGCAACACGTGTCTTATTCATGGAGGACTGTTTATTTCAGAAATAAAAAAACCTCTCGGACTTTTAAGGCCGAGAGGTTCAAGGTTAGAAGTGGATTCTTAATCTTACTTAGCCGCTGGTTTTGCTGCAGGCTTAGCGGCCGCTTTAGCTGGAGTTGCTGCAGCTTGGCGCGCTTTGGCGAGCTCAGCTTGCAATTGGCTCACAACGTCTTGTCCAACGGACACGCCAAAGGATGCAATCACAGGGCGCATTTTGTCAGCGAATTTAGCCAGTTCCGCAGGACCAAATTCAGTCACATTCATGCCATTTTTCTTGAGCGTATCCACCAACTCAGCAGCTTGCTTGCGTGTGAGTTCGCGTTGAAATTTGGCGGCTTCTGTTGTCGCATCCACTAAGATTTTTTTGTCAGCGGCATTGAATGAATCCCAAGTCTTTTTGCTCATCACAACCGATTGCGGGTTGTAGACATGGTTAGTCAGTGCCAGGTTCTTTTGCACTTCGTAGAACTTGTTGGCAGCAATCACGGTAAGTGGATTTTCTTGACCGTCAATGGCTTTGGACTCTAATGCGCCATACACCTCGCCAAAAGCCATAGGAACTGGGTTTGCGCCGAGTGCTTTGACCCAGGCCAAATTGATTGGGCTTGGGATCACGCGGAATTTTAGACCTGCAATGTCTTCGACTTTGTTCAGTGGGCGCTTGCTATTGGTCATATTGCGAAAGCCAAGCTCAAAATAGCCAAGGCCAACCAATCCTTTTTCCTCTAATTTCTTGTGCATCATTTTGCCAAATGGACCATCGACAACAGCGTCGGCTTCTTTGGTGTTGGTAAACATGAATGGGAAGTCGTAGATAGCGAAAGCAGGCACTTGCGCTGCCAAGATGCCAGAGTTGCCAACGTTGAAGTCAATCGTTCCACCTTGCATAGCTGACGCCACAGCCATATCGCTGCCAAGTGTTCCGCCAGGGAAGACATTGACTTTGATTTTTCCGCCAGACTTGGCTGCAACCAACTCAGCAAATTTGAATGCACCCTCTGTAATGGGGTGACCTTTCGGGTTTTGCGATGCCATTTTGAGTTCGCGCACTTGGGCTTGTGCAGAGGTGATGGCAAATGCGCTAACAGCAACGAGAGCGAGAGCGGCTTTGAGGACGAAACGTTTCATGAAGACTCCAGTAAAAAAATAAAAGTTAAAAACGAAAAACGATTGAGTTTAATAGAACCACTTGAGTGGCACCATCACGATTTCTGGGAAAAGCACCATCAAGAACATGACGATGAACTGAGCCACCATAAATGGCATCACGCCCTTAGTCACATCATCCATGCTGACTTTGCCCACGCCTGCCACGGTATTCAGCACCGTACCGACGGGCGGCGTAATAAGGCCAATCGAGTTGTTGATGATGAATAGCACACCAAAGTAGACGGGATCAATCCCTGCGGCCTTGATGATGGGCATGAGCACAGGCGTCAAAATCAAAATAGTTGGCGTCATATCCATGGCTGTGCCAACTAACATACATAACAACATGATGGCTAGCATCAGCATGGTCTTATTGCCCATAAACGGTTTCAGCAGTTCGACCACTTGATCAGGTAATTGCGCCACTGTAATCATCCAAGCGCTCACCATGGCAGCCGCCACTAAGAACATTACCACCCCCGTGGTTTTGGCAGCATCACCAAAAATTTTGACGAGTTGCTTGAGGTTGAGCTCTTTGTAGACAAAGGTGGCAACCAAGAAAGCATAGACCGCTGCAATCACGGCTGCTTCAGTCGGGGTGAAGATACCAAACTTGAGACCAAACAAAATAATGAATGGCAAGACTAATGCCCATGTGGCTTCGCGCAGTGCCAGCATCACGTCGGCAAATGTTTTCTTTTCAGGAGGTGCAATTTTTTCTTTGCGAATCATCCACCACCAGGTAAACCAAAGCCCTGCTGCCAAAACCACACCAGGGAAGATGCCTGCGATGAAGAGCTTGGAGATTGACACGTTGGCGGCAACGCCAAAAATCACAAAACCAATGGAGGGCGGAATGATCGGGCCAATCACGCCGCAAGCCGCAATCAAGCCTGCGCTGCTGGATTTGTTATGACCTGCTTTGATCATCATGGGCAAAAGCAGGGCGGTCAGAGCCGCCGCGTCTGCAACTGCTGAGCCTGACAATGCCGATAGCAAACACGCCGCCACAATGGTGACGTAGCCAAGGCCGCCTTTGATGTGACCGACCATAGCCAGCGCCAAATTCACGATGCGCTTGGAGAGGCCGCCCACATTCATGATTTCGCCGGCCAGCATAAAGAAAGGAACGGCGAGGAGCGGGAAGCTATCTGCGCCATTGATCACGTTTTGCGCCAAGATTTGCGCGTCAAACATGTTCATGTGCAGCATCAGTGCTGCGCCGCAAATGAGCAGGGAAAAAGCAATGGGTATACCGAGCGCCATCGCGCCTAAGAGCGAGCCGATAAAAATCAAAATAGTCATTTGCTTGCTCCTTGCGCTGGTACATCAAATGTGATGGCTTCTTCTTCCGACTCGCGGATATTGATCAAGTCTTCGTCTTTAATTTGCCCTGTGATGAGTTTGTAAAAATCTTGCAATAGCATGAGACCCGCAGAGACGGCAAACACCATGCCGATGCCATAGAACAGACCTTGCGAGAGGCCCGTGGCGGGTGCTTCGGTGTCCCAATTGATACGGGTTTGATCGAGCGAGCCTTTAAACATCAGCCAGCACATAAACAGCATCAGTACATAGCCTAAAACAAGACAAATTTTTTGTCCAATGGTGGGTAGACGCGCTAGTAAAAAGTCTGTGCCAAGGTGGCCGTGTTCACGCACAGCAATGACAGCACCAAGAAAGGTGAGCCATACAAACATCCAGCGTGAGAGTTCCTCAGATACCGTAATGCCAGAGTTGAAGCCGTAGCGCAGTACGACGTTGCTAAACACCAGCACGACCATAAGTGCCAAAAGCACTGCAATCACTTTGGCAAGCAGGCCACAGTAAAGGTCAAGAAATTTATCAAGCATAGAGAGACCGCCTTTCAAGGCTAATTTTGAGCAAAAAGAATTATGTACTGAATGGTTAACTGGCTTCGTAAGTACAAACCCTCAATCAAAACTCATTCAGGTAGCGCATAATGTACCAATTGGTTCATTTTATCAAGATGCATAAGGACAAGCGATGAAAATTTTGGTGCTCAACGGTATTAATCTCAACATGTTCGGTAAACGCGACCCTGCCCAATACGGCACTATTACGCTTGCCGAAATTGACAATCAAGTCAAAGCGCTGGGTAAAGAGCTTGGCGCTGAAGTCGAGTGTTTTCAAACTAATTTTGAAGGAGCCATGGCGGAAAAAATTCATGCTGCGCATGGTGATGGCACAAAGGCGGTGCTCATTAACGCAGGCGCATGGACGCATTACAGCTATGGCATTCGCGATGCATTGGCGATTTTGAAGTGCCCTATTTACGAGGTGCACATGAGTAACATCCACGCCCGCGAAGCTTTTCGTCATCATTCTGTGATCGCCGAGCTTGCCAAAGGTCAAATTGCTGGTTTTGGTGTTGACGGTTATTTGCTGGCGCTGCGTGCGGCAGTTTCAAGCCTCAAAGCCTAACGCTAGAGCATTTCAAAAATGAAAATCGCGATCTTGGGTGCAGGCTCGCTGGGCTGTGCCATTGGTGGTTTACTAGCGGAGGGGGGCAACGAGGTTGTGCTCGTCAATCGCAACGCCAATTTTTGCGCTGTGGTAAACGCTAATGGTCTCACGCTGAACGATGGCGGCACAGCGGGAATACCACGAATAGTACTTGTGCAAGCCATACGGGACGTGGCTTCCCAGCCTGTTCAGAAGGTTTTATTCGATCTCATTATTGTCCTCGTTAAATCCAAAGATACCGAAGCCGTGGTGCGCTCTGCGTTGCCATGGATGGGTGATAACACCGTGGTGATGTCCTTGCAAAACGGACTTGGGCATGAGGAAATTATCGCCAGCCTTGTTGGCACTAAGCGCGTGCTGGCTGGCAAAACCTATGTCGGCGGACTCATGACTTCGCCCGGTGTTGTGACGATTGGTACGGCTGGCAAAGAAACCATTATTGGCGAATTGGATGGACAAATCACTCCGCGCGTAGTTGCCATTGGCAAAGTCTTTAACGATGCGAGTTTGCAAACGACGGTGAGCAATAACATCATGGGCGCGATGTGGGACAAGATTTTGGTTAACGTAGCCACGGGTGCTATCACAGGCATTACGCGTTTGGTTTATGGCCTCATGTATCAAGTTCCTGAGTTGGAGGTGACCGCTTGCGCAGCGGTATTGGAGGCGATGCAAGTTGCAAGGGCCAAAGGGATTGCGATTAGCACCACCGACCCAATAGCCGCATGGATAAAGGCTGGTGCAGGATTGCCATTTGAATTTAAAGCCTCGATGTTGCAAAGCCTAGAAAAAAATTCCGTGACTGAAATTGATTACATCAATGGCGCAGTCGTGCGTGAGGGCAAACGCCTTGGCGTGCCCACGCCCGTGAATGAAACGCTAGTTGCACTCATCAAAGGCATTGAGTTTGGTATTTCAAAAGGACTTCCCACATGACAACTCCAAAACCCTCCAAAGCCTCAAAAGCCTATGTCGAGCACGTCGCCATTCGCGTCAAAGACATCAAATGGCATATGAAATTTTTCTACGACGTGTTAGACATGGACGTTCGCCAAGTCGATGTGAGCGATGACTCCGATCCCAACGAGCCTCGCCAATATTGGTCTGTGGGCGGGGTACAGCTTATCAACTCGCCCCATCACTTGGCCGCGCCGTCTAACGACGTGGGTTGGCTGGCACACCTAGGCATCATGTGCGAGGACTTAGAGGAAGCACTACGCCGCGCTGCCGCGTTTGATGTGAAGGCACTCCCGCAAGGCCGCAATTGGTTGCAATTGCCCGATGGCTTGGCAATCGAGCTGATGCAGGCAGAGCCCGCAAGTGCCGTGGAACAAGCCTTGGCGGTTAATCCACGTAAAAAATAAATTCACTTTTTTAGAAAAATTAGGACGTTTCACAATGGCATTCCCTCTCATTAAAGGCAGCACACAGGTTGTGCCACATATCGGTTACCCCACGCACAGCTTTAAAGCACCGATGATTTACAACCCTTACTTCGAGCAAGCAGGCATCGATGCGGTTGTTGTTCCCATGGGAGTGAAAGCAGAAGACTACGCTGCATTCTTACCTGTCATTTTCAGTATGGAAAATGTGGCGGGTGCACTGATTACGATGCCGCACAAGGTCACCACAGTTACCATGCTTGATGAAGCATCGCCGACAGTCAAAGTCGCGGGTGCTTGCAATGCTGTGAAGCGTGTTAATGGCAAATTAGTTGGCGATATGTTTGATGGAGAAGGCTTTGTGCGCGGCGTTTTGCGCAAGGGGCATGCCCTGCAAGGCACATCTTGCTTGGTCGTTGGCAGTGGTGGTGTGGGCTGCGCGATTGCAGCGTCGCTGGCCAAAGCAGGCATCGCAAGAATCGCGCTGTTTGATATGAACACTGCATCTATGGAAGGCCTTGCTTCTCGTCTACGCGAGAACTATCCTGCGCTCACAGTGGAAACTAGCTCTAATGATCCCGCAGGGTTTGATCTGGTCGTCAACGCTACCCCGATGGGTATGGAAAAAGGTGACCCCTTACCAATGGACGTGGCTCGCATTGCGCCCACCACGTTTGTGGGCGAAGTGGTGATGAAAACCGAGATGACTGCCTTCTTGCAAGCCGCCAAAGACCGTGGTTGCCGCGTGCAAGTGGGGACAGACATGCTCTACGAGCAGATCCCTGCGTACCTTGAATTCTTTGGCTTTGCGACGACGACAGCTGAGAATTTGCGCGCTGTGGCAAAACTTCAATACTGATGAATCGCCATGACAGCATTCAATAAGTCCACGGGCGACGTTCGTCCCACAGACAAATATTGGGACGACGCCAAGGACGGTGACGTTTGCATCACGCCAAGCTACGTCGTCACAGGTGCGCGGATTGATGCGTATGCTGAGCTCACAGGCGACTTCACGCCCGTCCATGTAGACGAAGAATATGCCAATGCCTCTCACTTCGGCTGCCGCGTCGCGCATGGGCTGTTTGGACTGTCAATCGCGGATGGTTTGAAGACGCAAGCCGACTATCGCTTTTTGCCGGGTATGTCGCTTGGTTGGACGTGGGATTTTTTGCTACCCATCAAAATTAACGATGTGTTGCACGTCAAGTTCACAGTCTCCGGATTGCGCGTCTCTAGGAGTAAGCCGCAGTGGGGCATTGTGATTTTGCCATCCGAGCTGATTAACCAAGATGGGCAAGTCGTGCAAAAAGGCGAACACCGTTTAATGATCCCGCGTCGTCCTGCCTAAAAAACTTACTATGAAACAAGCACTACCACTAGCCGGCATTCGTGTCGTTGATTACAGCCACTTCCTCGCAGGGCCTTATTTATCAAGGTGTCTGGCGGCAATGGGGGCGGAGGTCATTAAAGTCGAGCGTCCTAGCGAAGGTGACGCAGGGCGCGCCTATCCATATCAGTTGGAGGGTAGCGAGGGCACAGAGTCGGGCTACTTCATGCAGCAAAACATGGGTAAAAAAGGTCTGTGTGTCAACATGAAGGATCCGCGTGGCAAAGCCTTGATGGAGAGGCTTTGCGACAGTGCCGATGTGTTTGTTGAAAACTATCGCCCCGGTGCGCTGACAAAGCTGGGTTTAGGCTACGAAGCGCTCGCTGCACGAAATCCAAAGCTCGTCTACTGTTCAATTTCGGCTTATGGGCACACGGGCCCAGAGTCGCACCGCGCGGGTTTTGGCCTCATTGCCGAAGCCAAGAGCGGCATCATGGCGATGGTGGGCAACCCAGGCGAAGCGCCGCCTATGCTACGTATCGCGCTAGGCGATATGTACACGGGTATTCACGGCGTAGCGGCAGTTTGCGCAGCACTCTTGGGGCGTGTTAAATCAGGCATAGGTCAGCACATCGACTTGGCGCTCTACGATTGCTTGATGTCTATGCATGAGTACGCAGTGCAGTGCTATACGCTCTCCAATGGCAAAGAGGTTCCTGTGCAAACTGGGCATGACTTGCCCACGTCCACGCTCTACGGCGTGTTCACGGCGAAAGACGGCGATCTTGTGATTGCGGCGCAGGCCGATGATGCGTGGTTGCGCTTTGCCAATCTAATTGGCGGCTCGGCTTTCGCGGCTGATTCGCGCTTACAAACGCTAACAGGTCGCAATACGCATCGCTTAGAGATTTTAGAAAAAACACGTAACTGGGTGATGGCGCAAGATGGCGTAGCTGCTACGCTGGCGATCCTTGATCAGCTAGATGTGCCAAGCGCCAAAGTGCAGCGCATCGACGAGGTAGTGAATGACCCTCAAATCATCGCTCGCGGCATGATGTTGGAGCAAGATCATCCGCGTCTTGGCAAAATAAAAATGCCAAATTTACCGTTCCATTTTTCAGGTTGCGATATCACTCCGGCCTGCGTAGCGCCTAAGCTAGGTGAGCACAACCGCGAGATTGCGGCAGACCTTGGGTTTGATGCGGCAACCATTGATGCAATGGTGGACGAGGGTGTGCTCTACACAAAATAATTATTTCCGTACAAAACGGAGGAGCATCTCAATACAATTTTTTCGTAAGCGATCCACCTCTTTTTTGTCCGTGATATCGCGCTTAAAAATAGCCTCAACTGTCGGTCGATTGGAGACGTTGTACAGACTCAAAGCACTAATTGCCATGTGCAAATCAAATGCCTCGATACCAGAGCGGAA
>CANBRV010000043.1 GCA_947372005.1 Comamonadaceae bacterium
GTGCAGCCGCAGCGCCCGATGCCAACTTTGGCCGCAACGACATTGGATGGCAAGCCTACGACGCTTGCGGCTTTGCGTGGCCAGTGGCTGCTGGTCAGCGTCTCAGGCGGCGTGTGTGCCAAGCCTTGTCCCGATCACCTCTATATGCAACGCCAATTGCGTGAAACGCTGGGCAAGGAAAAAGACAGGCTCGATTGGGTGTGGCTGATATCAGACGATGCCCCGCTTGCGCCTGAGCTGTACGCTCGTTTGAGCGATCCAGCGCTGAAGGCGAAAGGATTTTCTGCACTACGCCTTAAGGCCCCCGACTTAGAAGTATGGTTGCAAGGAGGGCCCGCAAGGCTTTACCTGATTGACCCGCAGGGCAATTACATGATGCGCTTTCCTGAAAATATGACGATTGATCAAGCCGCAAAAGCCAAGGCAGACATTAGCCGCTTGCTGCGTGCTTCCAGTTTTTGGGACACGCCAGGGCGGGATAACGTGAAGCTTGCCGTACCAGCGAAAGTTGCGCCATGAGTTGGTTGAAGCCCACGCCTGCTGGCATGCAGAGGCTCACGCTCTTGCTCGTCTTCCTCACTTTCGATTTGATTTTGTTTGGTGCCTTCACACGCCTCACGGACTCTGGCCTTGGCTGCCCTGATTGGCCTGGTTGCTACGCGAGCGTCACACCGATTGGCGCGGCCGAGCACATCAGCGCAGCACAAAGCGCCCTGCCGACTGGCCCCGTGACGCATACCAAGGCGTGGATTGAAATGCTGCACCGTTATTTTGCGACGACGGTGGGCGCGCTCATTGTGCTGCGATTGATCTGGTGCGTGCAACTCAAACAAAAACTGACCTTACCTATCGTGACTTTTTTGTGGGTTTGTTTGCAAGGCGCGTTTGGTGCATTCACCGTCACGATGAAGTTATTTCCGTTGATCGTGACGCTGCATTTGCTAGGCGGGATGGTGCTACTAGCGCTTTTAGTCGCGCAATCGGAATCACAAATTTTAGGGCGACACGGCTATCCGGTATTGCCCGCTAGGCCATACGGGATATGGCTTGTGGCGGCATGGATTGCCGTGTGGCTACAAATATTTTTTGGCGCATGGGTGAGCACCAACTATGCCGTGCTGGCATGTAACGAGTTTCCGACTTGCCTAAACGGTGCGTGGTTGCCAACAACCAGCAATGACTGGAGCACTGGTTTTACGATGTGGCGTGAACTCGGGACGGCTGCATTTCCAGCGCTGACCGCCATCCACCTCACGCACCGCATTTTTGCCATCGTTGTTGTGATAGCAATCACAGGACTCATCATGCAACTCAAGCGCTATCCAGCGCTGCGCCGCCTCAAGCTGTGGTTGATGATCATTTTGACGCTGCAATTCATCACAGGCATTAGTAATGTGGTGCTTGGTTGGCCGCTCTTGGCAGCGGTGATGCACACGGGCGGCGCAGCCGCGCTGGTTTTAGTGCTCACTAAGCTATGGACGAAAATCAGGGCATGACTTCTATGAATTCTTTCCAACAGTTTTACGCCTTAATGAAGCCGCGCGTGATTCAGCTCATCGTGTTTTGTGCGTTCGTCGGCATGCTACTAGCTGTACCCGGTCTGCCAAGTGGTGAGCAATGGATCAAAATGGCGTGGTCATGTCTCGGTATTTGGATGGTCTCGGGCGCCGCTGCTGCGTTTAATTGCATTGTTGAAGCTAAGCTCGACGCGCGGATGCAGCGTACGGCATGGCGACCTACGGCTAGTGGCGAAATCACGCAAACGCAAACTCTTATCTTTTCTGCTGTCCTATGTAGTGTGGGCTGTGCAGTCTTACTATGGCAAGCGAACGCGCTCACCATGTGGCTGACGCTGGCTACTTTTGTTGGATACGCCATTGTCTACACCGTCATTCTCAAACCAGCCACGCCGCAAAACATCGTGATTGGCGGCGCATCGGGTGCAATGCCGCCTGTGCTTGGCTGGGCGGCAATGGCCGACCATGTTGGCCCCGAAGCTATCGTGCTGTTCCTCATCATCTTTCTGTGGACGCCGCCGCATTTTTGGGCGCTGGCGCTGTACCGCGTGGAGGAGTACGCCAAGGCGGGGCTACCGATGCTGCCTGTCACGCATGGCAACGCATTTACGCGCTTGCACATCTTGCTCTACACCTTTGTTTTGTTTGCAGCGTGTTTATTGCCATTTGTGATTGGCATGAGCGGCTGGCTCTACCTTGTCGCGGCGGTGATTCTCAGCCTCGGATTTTGCTGGTACGGCTTTAAGCTGTGGCGTTCGTACTCCGAGCCGTTAGCACGCGCGACTTTTAAGTTCTCGTTGATTCATTTGTCGGTTTTGTTTGCAGCGCTGCTCGTTGACCATTACTTGTTCTAAAGGAACGATCGTGAACATCAAAAGGTTTTTCATGCAGGCGCTGATTGGTTTTGAATTTATATCCGCTGTGGGTTTGGCCTACGCACAGCCTGCCAATTTCCCGACCTTAAAAGAAGGCGACTACATTGCTAAAAACTTTAAGTTCAGTACGGGTGAAGTTTTTCCTGAACTCAAGATTCACTACACCACGATTGGCGACCCGAAAAACGAAGCCGTACTTGTGTTGCACGGAACAACAGGCTCAGGCATTGGCATGGTCAACCCTGGCTTTGCGGGCGAACTCTTTGGCGCGGGGCAGCCGCTGGATGCTACTAAGTATTTCATCATCCTGCCCGACGCGATTGGCACGGGCAAAAGCACCAAGCCATCGGATGGTCTCAGAGCCAAGTTTCCACGCTACAACTACGACGATATGGTCGATGCCCAATACCGCCTAGTGAGCGAACACTTCGGAATTAAGCGCCTACGATTGGTGATTGGGAACTCCATGGGTGGTATGCAAACGTGGATGTGGGCGACTAAGTACCCGATCATGGACATTGCTGTTCCGATGGCAAGCTTGCCCACCGAGATGTCCTCACGCAATTGGATGCTGCGCCGCCTGATCTCAGAATCTATCCGCCGTGACCCGCTTTGGATGAACGGCGACTACAAAGATCAGCCGCCAAGCGCGTCTTTTTCAAGCACTTTTTATGCTATTGCCACCAACGGCGGCAGTCAAGCGTTTTATAAAGCTGCACCTACTCGCGCTAAAGCTGATGTCATTTTGGACTCACGCCTAGCAGCCAAATACACGGGTGACGCGAACGATCACTTGTACCAGTGGGAGTCCTCAGGCGACTACAACGCCAGTAATGGGTTAGAAAAAATTACCGCGACACTGCTCGCCATCAATTCAGCCGACGATGAGCGCAATCCGCCAGAGAACGGCGTCATGGAGCGTGAAATCAAGCGCGTAAAAAACGGCTCTTACTACTTAGTGCCCGCAAGCCCAGACACTGCAGGCCATGGCACGACTGGGCAAGCCAAGTGGTGGAAGGCCGAACTAGCAAAAATTTTAGCAACAGCACCTAAAAAGTAAGACGTGACATTCATCACTCGCATCATCCATATCACTGCGCTATTTGTCACAGCACTTGCGCTTGCTGCCTGCTCTGAAAAGACAGTCGCCTTCAACTCAGTTGACATCACAGGTGCCGCCTATGCGCAAGATTTTTCCTTGCCTGACGTGGAAGGCAACACCCGCACCATGAAAGACTTTGCTGGTAAGGTTGTCGTGGTGTTTTTTGGTTTCACCCAGTGCCCTGATGTGTGCCCGACCACGATGGCGGAAGTCAGTAGCGTGAAGAAAGCTCTAGGCAAAGACGGTGACAAATTGCAAGCCGTCTTCATTACGATTGACCCAGAACGCGACACCGCGCCTGTGCTTAAGGCCTATGTCGCTAATTTCGATTCATCGTTTGTGGGGCTACGCCCAGCAAGTGCCGAGGCTTTGGCGGATGCGGCGAAAGCCTTCAAAATCTATTACAAAAAAGTAGATGGCAAAACAGCAGGCAGTTACACCATGGATCACACAGCCGCGAGTTATGTGTTTGATACCAAGGGCCGTGTGCGATTGTTTACGCGCTATGGCGCGGGTGCGGATAAGTTGACCGAAGATGTCAGGCAGCTTCTTGCAGGTAATTGATGGCTTGGTTTAAACGCGTTTAATACCAACGCCAATCTTGGCGATAGAGTCCCAGCCCTCGCCTTTTTCAAACCACGCGCTGCCATTTAAGTATTCACGCAGCATGGGCAAGCTGTCCAAGCCCCAAAACACTTTTTTGCCCATAACAAAACTAGGGACGCCAAAGACGCCTGCCTGCAAAGCCTTATCTGTATTGGCTTTGAGCTTTTCTTTGACCGTATCGCTGCTTGATTCTTCGCCTGTTTTGATCTTGTGCGCCAGTTGCTGGGTGAGTGCGTCTAAGCGCTCGCTCGCAGCCGCATCTGCGCCGCCATGCCACACGTGGTTAAAAATTTGCTGCGTGACAAAACGATTGGTATTGCCAGCGTCATCACCGCAAGCGACCGCCAAACGCAAAAGCGGCAGCGGATTGAATGGGTGCTGGCTAGGCATTTGAAAATTCACCCCCAGCGTTTTAGCCGTCCACAGCACTTGCCGATATGTCCAGTCGCGCTTGGGGGCAATCTCAGCGGGGCCAAGTTGACCATAGGTTTTTAGTAATCCTGCAAACAAAATCGGGGTGTACGTCACGCTGTAGTTGAGACCCTCTAAGGCTTTGGGTAGCTGTTCAAACGCTAGATATGCATAGGGTGAAATTGGGTCATAAAAAAACGTAATGTCATTCATGCTGAGCGCTCCTCTATCAGTTTTAGGATGTGCAGTTTTTCGTCGTCAGGCAGTATTGACCAATTGGCAATTTCTTCAATCGTGCGCAGGCAGCCTATGCACAGCTCCGTCTTAGGGCTCATTTGGCAAATCGAAATGCAAGGTGATGGCACAGCAGTGGTCATAGCGCTCTAGATTTTCGTTTGATAAATAGGGCAAAAATAACCCACGCGCAGGCTATAGCCCATAAAGGCTGCAGGCCATATCTAGATGCCCATGAGGCATACGGTGTGAAGCTAGTGCGACTCAGCATGTCGCCTGAGAGTTCGGCGTTGAGCATCCCGCGCGTGCTTCTGCTTAGGCTGTGCATGACTACGCCTTTGTGGTCGATGACCGCCGTCGCGCCGGTGTTGGTGGCGCGAAGCATAGGGCGATCAAATTCAATCGCACGCATGCGCGAAATCTGGGTGTGCTCGTCAATCGCCATGCCGTCACCAAACCAACCCATGTTGCTGACGTTGACAAATACTGTGGGCGCGGATGCCTTATCCGCAAAGCGTTTGGCGAGCTCTTCACCAAACAAATCTTCAAAGCAAATGTTGACCGCAAAGCGTTGACCTGCATGGGCAAAGGAGGGTTGCGCTAATGCGCCTCGATTGAAATCACCTAGCGGAATGTTCATGAGGTCGGTAAACCAGCGAAACAGTGGCGGGATAAATTCACCAAACGGCACGAGGTGATGCTTGTCATAGCGATACGTCTTAGCCTGCGAGCCGTTGAGTCCTATGACAGAGTTGGTATAACCCTCTGACATCGAGCCTAGCGGAATGCCAATGAGCGCCGCAGTCTTATTTTGCTGCGTGAACGTGTCCGTCATCTTTGGCCAATAACCCAGCGGTAATTGTTGCGGTAACAGTGGCACGCCCGTCTCGGGTGTGACGATCAAATCGACGCCATCTTTGGCCGCCGCCAGCAAGCGCTCTTGATACCAAGCAAGCGCCAACGTAACGCCTGTTTGGGCATCAAATTTTTCGTTTTGCGGGATGTTGCCCTGCAAGAGACGCACCGTCAGGCTTGCAGAGGATGGGCCTTGGGAAGGCTTATGTAATATGGCTTCTGGGGCAGGCATTAAGCAGGCTTTGATGCCCAGTACTAGTAGCAGCAAAACTTTGAGCCCGCACGAGCGCGTCAGTACAAACAGAGCGGCAATAAAAGCAGCGAGTGCTGAGATGCCGTATACGCCAACCCATGGCGCGACGCTCACCAGTGGGCTGTCGATGTGCGCGTAGCCTGTCGTGCTCCAGGGGAAGCCTGTAAACAAAGTAGCCCGCGCAAGCTCTGCTAACAGCCATACTGAGGCAAACAACGTAGCGTCAAATAATGCGGAACTACGTTTGAGCAGCACAAAAATCGAGCAAGCGAAGGCATAGAAGCTGGCTAAAAATATCGACAGCGCCAGCACAGCCAAAGCCGCTAAGGGTGCGGCAAGACCGCCATACGTGTGCATTGAGGTAAAGAGCCACCACAAGCTAGACGTAAACCACGCGGCGGCAAAAAAACCGCCCAAGGCAAATGCTGCCTTGGGTGATGCAGTTCGCAGGAGTGCACGGACCAACCATGCCATCGCGACTAGTTGCAACCCCCAGACGGCGTGCCCGTTCCAAGGATTAGCAATCGACCAGCCATGTAGGATGCCAAAAAGAAGCGCTGTCATGTATCGTTTGAATTAAGCGAGGCGGGTGGCGCGGAACCACTTAATGGCACCGCTGGTGGAGATAAGCACCACGAGACGCAACCCACCTACCATATGTTCTTCGCCTTTGCGCGGCACGTGTCCCATGCGGTGCGCCACAAGCCCGCCAATGGTTTCAAATTGCTCCCGCTCGGCTTCGCTAAATTCGCAATCGAAATGCTCTACGAGCTTAGCCAGCGTCGCTTGACCGCTGACGCGATAGGCGCCGTCTTCGGGCAAAGAGACAATGTCCATGGAAGCCGCGTCGCCATCTTCTTGGTCGAACTCGTCTTCAATTTCACCCACGATTTCTTCCAAAATATCCTCAATGGTGATGAGGCCCGCCGTCTTGCCAAACTCGTCCACGACGAGTGCCAAATGATTGCGTTTGCCTCTAAAGTCGGTAAGCAAGTCGTTGAGCCCTTTGCTCTCTGGCACAAAGACTGCAGGACGCAGCAGGGCCCGCAGATGGATGTCGGGTGAGCGCTGACGCTTGAGCAAATCTTTGGCCAGCAAGATGCCAATAATGTTGTCACGTTCGGCTTCAAAGACAGGAAAGCGCGAGTGTGCGGTATCAATCACGATATTGAGTAGCTCATCAAAATCGGCGTCAATATCCAGCAAATCCATACGCGGCGCAGCGACCATCACATCGCCTGCGGTCATGCTGGATAGTTTGAGAACTCCCTCTAGCATGGCAAGGCTTTGTGCATTGATCAGGTTTTTGTCCTCAGCCTCCTCGAGGGTCGCGAATAGCTCAGCGACGGAGTCTGGGCCTGGATGCAGGTACTCGGCAATTTTGCGTAAAAAAGATCGGCTCTCAGGATTCATCCTGACATCATAACTTTTTACCCTAGGTTTTTACCAATACCGAGCGCGCTAAAAATCTGCACAATCGTGCTTTTATTACGTCCATTTTTGGAGACACAAGCATGAAGCACCCTTGGCATGACAGTTACCCTGCAGGCGTTCCGCATGAAATCAATCCCGACGCCTATACCTCGGTTTCGCAGCTGTTTAATGAATCGTTTAAGAAGCACGCATCTAGTCCATTCTCGGTTTGCATGGATACATGGATGACATATGGCCAGTTAGATGAGTTATCGACGGCAGTGGGTGCATGGCTGCAAGCGCAGGGGTTGCCTGTTGGCGAGCGTGTGGCTTTGATGCTGCCCAATATTCCGCAATTTCCTGTCACGATGGCGGGCATTTTGCGTGCCGGCTATACCTGCGTGAACGTCAATCCACTTTACACGGCGCGTGAGCTTAAGCACCAGCTGATCGACTCAGGTGCGACGACGATTGTGATTTTGGAGAATTTTGCAAAGACGCTAGAAGAGATCATTCAAGACACGCCTGTCGAGCGCGTGGTGGTAGCCAGCATGGGTGATTTGCTTGGGTTTTTAAAGGGCAATTTTGTGACTTTTGCGGTGCGGCATCTTAAAAAAATGGTACCTGCTTACAAAATTCCACTGCAAACCGCAGCAGGGAAGTCGCGCCAAGTGACTACCTTTAAAGCGATGCTGAGCGGAGCTTCTGGCCTAACTATGAAGCCCAGCACCGCCAATGGCGACAGCATCGCATTTTTGCAATACACGGGAGGAACGACAGGACTCTCCAAAGGCGCAGTATTGACGCATCGCAACATTATTGCGGCCATCATGCAGGCCGAAGCTTGGTTTACGCCTGCGTTGAAACGTGTTGGCGATGTAAGTAAAACCAATGCAATTGCGGCATTACCGCTTTATCACATTTTTGCTTTAACGCTGTGCTTACTAGCGATGCGCTGGGGCTCACACATGACCATGATCCCTAATCCACGAGACATTCCTGGATTTGTGGGGGTGCTAAAAAAACGTCCCTTTCACATGCTGCCAGCAGTCAACACCTTATTCAATGCGCTTTTGCAAAATGCAGAATTTAAAGCGCTGGACTTTAGTCAGCTGTGTAACAGCCAAGCGGGCGGTATGGCCGCTAGCTTGGGGACCGCTAAAGCATGGCAAGAGCTAACACACTCAACCATGATTGAAGGCTGGGGCATGAGTGAGACTTGCGCAATTGGCACCAACAATCCTACCAATGCCACAACGTTCTCTGGCACGATTGGCTTGCCGCTACCTAGCATTGAAATTGCTATTAAAGATGACAACGGTGTATCGCAACCCATTGGCGAGTCAGGCGAGATTTGCATCAAAGGCCCGAATGTGATGCGTGGTTATTACAACCAAGCTGCCGAAACAGCGGCTGCATTTACGGCAGACGGGTTTATGCGCACGGGCGATATTGGTGTGATGGACGACAAGGGCTACACGAGGATTGTGGATCGTAAAAAAGACATGATCATTGTGAGCGGTTTTAACGTCTTCCCGAACGAGCTCGAAAATGTGATTTCACTTTGTCCAGGCGTGGTGGAGTGCGCTGCAATTGGCATCGCTGACGATAAAACAGGCGAGGCGATCAAGGTCTTTGTTGTTAAAAATGACCCCATGTTGACGGAAGACGAGGTGGCTAAATACTGCCGCCAAAATCTAACGGGTTATAAGATTCCTAAGTACATCGAGTTCCGCGACGATCTACCTAAAACCAACGTCGGTAAAATCTTGCGACGTGAACTCCGAGCCGGAAAATAATCTTAATCATCTGCCGCCAAGCCTTCTCGAGCAAGGCTTGGCGCTTTGCGGCGAAGCACGTTGGGGCGAGGCTGTCGCTTGCTTTGAGGCACTTGTTCAACAAGAGCCAAAGCACAAAATTGCTTGGAATAATCTAGGTAATGTGCGCGATGAATTGGGCGATACCGCAGGTGCGTATCAAGCATTCCATGCGGCGATAGCAATTGATGCAAACTACACTAGTCCTAAAAAAAATCTTGCGCTTGTTGCCTACAAGCACGGCGGCGCTTTGTATGCTGCTGGTCAATTGCAAGAGGCGCTAGCCGCGTTTCAAATAGCGGTAGCGCAGGGCTTGCCCCAAGCGGACTACGACCACAGCTATTTGCAGCTTCTTTTAGAAACATGTGAGCATCAGCACGTTGCTGAACATGTGAAAACCATGATGGATAGGATGAAGGCAGATGAATCTTATTTGCCGCACCCTTATCCATTTTTAGCAGCTACCGATGACCCTCTAGACCACAAATTGGCAGCCAAGCGTCATTTGGCAAGACTCTGTAGTGAAGCTGGGGTTCGCGTGATTCGCCCAGTTAGCAAGGTCCTCTCGTCTCAGGACAAGCAATCTAAATACAAGCGCATTCGCATTGCCTACCTTTCTTGTGATTGGCACCAGCATCCAGTCCCTCAGCAATTGCTACCAAGCATTGAAGTGCATGATCGAAGCGCATTTGAAGTGATTGGTGTTGCCATTGATGATAGGCCTGATGCCTCGCCATGGCGACAACGGATTGAGCGGGCATTTGATCAGTTTTATGCATTTGGGCATTTAAGTGATGACCAGATTGCGGAGCGTTTGCGCCGCATGAACATTGATATTGCGGTTGATTTATCGCTGTACATGGAAGGCGGGCGGCCACTCATCTTGGCCACGCGTCCGTGCCCTGTACAGGTTGCATTTTTAGGATACGCTGGAACATCTAGTGCGCCGTGGATCGACTATTTGATCGCCGATGAAGTAACTGCGCCCTCAAGTCATACCCTGTTTTATTCGGAACGTATCTTGCGGCTGCCGCATAGCTTTATGCCAGATAACAACCAACGTCCCGCGATTAAGCAACTTCAAAATAAAGCTGCGCAGCGTGCGCAACAGGGCTTACCTGCCGATGGTTTTGTATTTTGTGCATTTAGCAATCCGTACAAAATAACACCCGCTATGTTGGCTTGCTGGTTTAGGCTTTTAAAAGCCATGCCTCAAAGCGTGCTTTGGCTGCAAGCCAACAACAATGTGACGCAGCAGCATATGGAGACTATCGCTGAAGCTGCTGGGTTGGAGAAAAATCGGCTCGTCTTTGCCAAGCGCGTTGATGGCTTTCAAGAACATTTGCAGCGTTACCAGCTTGCGGATTTATTTTTGGATAGCTTCCCGTATAACGCCCACGTCACAGCTGCAGACGCGCTATGGGTAGGCCTACCTGTATTGACTTTGCAAGGCGCATCTTTTGCATCGCGCGTGGCAAGTAGCATTCTTTCTGCATTGGGTTTGCAGGCGCTCATCACAACAGACTTGGCAAACTATGAGGCGCGCGCATTAGAGTTGGCACACCATCCCGTACAGCTAAAAAACTTGCGGCATCAATTAAAGCAAAGCAAGGCGGTTGGGGCTTATTTCAATCAAACCCGTTATTCCCGACTTTTAGAGCAAACATGGATGCGCGTTGTTGCGCCTAAACCTCAAAAAATAATTGCTTTTTCTCTTTGGCGTGAGAGTCCCACGTATCTTACTGGCGCACTTCGTAATGCTGAGCTAGCGGCTAAGCTTTATCCTGATTGGGTTTGCCGTTTTTATTGTGCTGATGATTTGCCGACAATATTCTTGAATCAGCTGCAAGAGCACCCCAATGTGCAGCTTGTATTGATGCCCCCTCAGCCAGACCGAGGCGGCGCCTTTTGGCGTTTCTTGGCCGCCGAAGATCTTGGTGTTTCGCACGTGCTTTTTCGCGACACTGATTCACGCTTATTACCGCGCGAAGTGGTTGCGGTGAACGAGTGGTTGGCATCTGGCAAAGAGGCGCACATCATGCGCGATCACCCTTTCCATTGGCCGAGCATCATGGCAGGCATGTGGGGCTGCAAGGGCGGTGTGCTGGCGGGTTGGCAAGCGCGGCTAGATGCGTATCAACCTACATCCGAATACGGCTCCGACAAGCAATTTTTAGCCGATGTGATTTATCCAAAAATCAAAGAGCAATCTGTCATTCACGATTCGTTTGGCTTAAGCGAGGCGGATTTGGACGTGCGTCCATTCCCGACTCAGCGCGAGGGTTTAGCATTCGTGGGGCAATGCTACGATGAGCACGATCAACCGAATCTTTACTATGAACAAGAACTTGCCCCCGTGGCTCATCTTTGAGCGCGGCTGGCTGTCCAGCAACAACATCCTGTTTATTGGCAAGGACAACACGGCGCTGGTCGATACGGGTTATTGCACGCACGCCGATCAAACGCTGGCGCTCGTTAGGGCAAGTCTCAAAGATAGGCCGCTCGATCACATCATCAACACCCATTTGCACAGCGACCACTGCGGTGGTAATGTGGCATTGCAAGCGGCTTACGGCGCGGCAAACGGCACTATCCAAACCCATATTCCTTATGGCTTAGCGAGGCATGTGACAAACTGGGACAACGAGGCGCTGAGCTACAAACCTACAGGACAAAATTGTCCACGCTTTACGTTTGAGCACACCTTGCAGCATGGCAACGAAGTGCTGCTTGGCGACACCAACTGGCAAGTCCACGCCGCGCCTGGGCACGACCCGCACAGCATCATTTTGTTTGAACCTGAGACTCGCACGTTGATCTCTGCCGATGCGCTATGGCAAAACGGCTTTGGCGTGGTGTTTCAAGAGTTGGAGGGTGAGCGGGCTTTCGATGAAGTTGCAAAGACGCTGGATGTGATTGAGCGCTTGACCCCGCAGACCGTTATCCCGGGACACGGCGCAGTATTTGGCGGCGATGAGGTGAAAGCCGCGTTGGCAGTGGCTCGCAGCAGGCTCGATGGCTTTGTGCAAAACCCTCTCAAGCACACACGCTACGCCGTGAAAGTGCTGCTTAAATACAAGCTGCTAGAGCTACAAAGCATTTCAGAATCAGCTTTCATCGA
>CANBRV010000044.1 GCA_947372005.1 Comamonadaceae bacterium
CATCATGCGACCAGTGTGGGCAAGCTGTTTCGCCCCGATAACCCGCTCTTGCCTAACTACAAATATGTGCCGATTGGCTATCACGGACGCGCATCCAGCATCAACGTGAGCGGTACGAATTTCAAGCGTCCCGTGGGGCAAATCTTGCCGCCAGGCCAAGAGATACCGCTGTTTGTGCCTAGCCGTCGCTTGGACTATGAGTTGGAGCTAGCGGCCTACATTAGCGCATCGAATGTGCAAGGCGAGCCGATAGCCATGAAGGATGCGGAAGATGCGCTCTTTGGCATTGGCCTCTTTAACGACTGGTCGGCGCGTGATGTGCAGGCTTGGGAGTACCAACCGCTAGGACCATTTTTAGCCAAGAGTTTTGCCAGTACCGTCTCGCCGTGGATCGTGACGATGGAGGCGCTTGCGCCCTTCCGCGCACCCTTCACTCGCCCAGCCGATGATCCGCAGCCCTTGCCGTACTTGGCTTCCGAGGCCAATAGTGCGAGCGGCGCGATCAACATCACGCTTGAGGTGTGGTTGCAAACGAAGTTAATGGCGGATGCGGGTATGAGTCCTGTGCAGCTATCCACGTCTAATTTTTCCGACGCGTCTTATTGGACGCTGGCGCAGCTGGTGGCACATCACACGGTCAATGGTTGTAATTTGCAAGTGGGCGATATGTTTGGCTCGGGCACGCAATCGGGGCCAAAGCCTGAAGAGGGCGGCTCACTTTTAGAGCTATCCAAAGGAGGCAAGCAAGCGTTGGCATTGCCAAACGGCGAGCAGCGTACATTTTTAGAAGATGGTGATAGCGTTATTTTTAGAGGGTATTGCACCTCGCTAGGCCATGCCCGTATTGGGCTTGGCGAGGTACGGGCAACGGTGTTGCCCGCCCGCGAAATCTAACGCAATGTTTATTAGCGGCTAGACAAAGCGGCTTGAATTTCTGCCATCAAGCGTGGGTCGCTGTGTGCAAATTCCCACATGGCGTCATCGGCGCGTGCTGCGGCGCGTTGTGCTTGCCAAGTTGCATAGCTGGCGGTAATCGCAGCGCTTGCCGTGCGTGCTAGGCGCGAGAGGTAAGTCGCAGTACGCTCTAACCGTGCAGAGCCAGTATGTGTGCTTTTGAAGGCTGGAGTAAATGTATGGAGTGTTGTCATGATGTACTCACTTTCTTTCTTTAGTTGCTACCGATTTGTTTCGGCGAGGTGATATTAGGGTAATTACTAGTGTTGCTCAACTTTATATTGGTGATGTGATACATTCACTGCATGAATTTCAAAACACTCGATCTCAACCTTTTGCGCGTCTTTGACGAAGTGATGGCGGAGCGCAGTTTGACCAAGGCAGCGCACAACCTTGCGCTTACGCAGCCCGCAGTCAGCAATGCCTTGCGGCGGTTGCGTGAAACCGTGGGCGATGACTTGATGCGCAGAAGTACCGTGAAAGGACAAGGTCAGGGGCTGGTGCCCACGCCGCGTGCGTTGGCACTCTGGCCTCATGTTCGGGAGGCACTTGCACAATTGCAAACGTCGCTTGCGCCTGATCGTTTTGAGCCTGCTACGGCGAATAACACTTTCGTGCTCGCTATGGCGGATGCGACAGCGGCAGAGATCGTGCCAAGCCTTTTGGCGATCACGGAGGCTGAAGCGCCTGGCGTGTCGCTACGCGTGGTGCCGCTTTCAACGCGCGATCCGCGAGGCTTACTCGAACGCGAAGAGGCTGATCTTGCCTTGGGGTATTTTCCCGCTGTGCTGGCCGACATTACGGCCAAATTGCAAGCGGGCAGCACCGCCAATTTTGATCATGTGCGGCTGTATGACGGCGAATACGTCTGCGTGATGCGGCGTGGACATCCGCTGGCAAAGAAAAACCAAAGCGAGGAAGGACTCACACTAGACGCGTTTTGTGCAGCACGGCATTTGCTGGTGAGCTTTTCGGGGCGTCCATATGGCTTTACCGACGAGGCGCTCGCGTCGCTTGGGCGTAAGCGACGCATTGTGTTGACCGTCAATCAATTTTTTACCGCAGGGCGTGTGACTTCTCAGTCTGACGTGCTCACCGTGCTGCCGCGCCACTTTGTGCGTGTGGCTGATAGCGCAGGCGAACTCGTTATTCGTCGCCTGCCGTTTGATGTGCCCCTAGTGCATGTGGACGCGCTGTGGCACAGAAGCGCCCACCAAAGCAGCGCGCATCAATGGCTGCGTAGTGCGGTGGAGCGCTCGGCGCGTGCTGTGTTTGCACCTTAAAATTGCACCTCATTTGAAAATAGCTCTTCCAGAGCCCATCCAATACCTGTTCCCATGATCCAAATCACGCTCCCCGATTCTTCTGTTCGCGAATTCGCCGCGCCTGTTACTGTGGCCGAGGTCGCCCTATCTATTGGCACGGGGCTTGCCAAGGCTGCGCTGGCTGGCAAAGTTGATGGGAAGGTAGTTGACACGAGTTATCTGATTTCGCAAAACTCGGCGCTTGCCATCATTACCGCCAAAGACGCAGACGGGCTGGAGGTGATTCGTCATTCGACGGCGCATTTGCTGGCGTATGCGGTGAAAGAGCTTTTCCCTGAAGCGCAGGTCACGATTGGACCTGTGATTGAAAACGGCTTTTATTACGACTTTGCCAGCGTGCGAGCGTTTACCCCTGACGACATGGCGGCGATTGAAAAAAAGATGACGGCGCTAGCGCTGCTTGACGAACCCGTGACGCGCCGCGTTCTGCCGCGTGATGAAGCAGTAGCTTATTTCAAAGGGCTTGGCGAGTATTACAAGGCCGAGATTATTGGTTCTATTCCTGCTGGCGAAGATGTGTCGCTGTACCGCGAGGGTAAGTTTGAAGATTTATGCCGTGGCCCTCATGTGCCATCTACGGGCAAGCTTAAGCACTTTAAATTGATGAAGGTGGCTGGCGCGTATTGGCGCGGTGACCAAAAGAATGAGCAGCTGCAGCGTGTGTACGGCGTGGCTTTTGCGACCAAAGATGAGTTGCAAAATTATTTGACGATGCTAGAAGAAGCGGAGAAGCGCGATCACCGCAAGCTGGGGCGTGAACTCGATTTATTTCACATTGACGAGCATTCACCCGGCACGGTGTTTTGGCATCCCAAAGGTTGGACGCTGTGGCAGCAAGTCGAGCAGTACATGCGGGCGGTGTACCGTGACAACGGTTATCTAGAAGTGAAAGGTCCGCAGATTTTGGATGCGGCGCTGTGGGAAAAAACGGGGCACTGGGATAAGTACCGCGAAAACATGTTCACGACTGAATCAGAGAAGCGTGACTATGCCTTGAAGCCCATGAATTGCCCGGGTCACATTTTGATTTTTAAGCAGGGACTCAAGAGCTATCGCGATCTGCCGCTGCGCTTTGGTGAATTTGGGCAATGCCACCGCAACGAGCCCACAGGCGGATTGCACGGCATCATGCGTGTGCGTGGCTTTACCCAAGACGATGGCCATATCTTTTGCACGGAAGATCAAATTCAAGGCGAGGTCGCCGCGTTCCATGCTCTTGTAATGGCGGTGTACAAGGACTTTGGATTTACCGAAGTGGCGGTCAAATTGGCGCTGCGTCCAGAAAAACGAATCGGGACAGAGGAGTCGTGGGATTACGCCGAGAACGCGCTGCGCGTGGCGATTAAAGCAAGCGGCGCGGAGTTGGAAGAGTTGCCGGGTGAGGGCGCGTTCTATGGTCCGAAGATCGAATACCACCTCAAGGACAGCATTGGCCGCACGTGGCAATGCGGCACGATGCAAATCGACCCGAACATGCCCGAGCGCTTAGATGCGGACTACGTGGCGGCGGACAGCAGCCGTCAGCGTCCCGTGATGCTGCACCGCGCGATTGTGGGCAGTCTTGAGCGCTTTATTGGCATCTTGATTGAGCAGCATGCAGGGGCGATGCCCGTGTGGCTGTCGCCCATTCAAATTGGCATTGCGCCGATTACGGATGCGCAGGCCGACTATGCTAAGACTGTGGCGGCGCAGTTGCAAAAACTGGGCTATCGCGTCACAACTGATTTGCGTAATGAAAAGATCAATTACAAAATCCGCGAATTCGCACTGCAAAAAATCCCATATGCCATTGCTGTGGGCGACAAGGAGCGTGAGGCGGGAACTGTGTCGGTGCGCGCGCGGGGTGCAGATCGCGGCATCGTGATGAGTTTTGACGAGTTTGTGAGGCAGCTTGCCAGCGATGTGGCTGGCAAGATTTGAAATCCTGCTAAAATCTGACGTTTTGTCATAAAGAAGGACGCAACCATCGCTACTGAATTCCGTCAACCGCGCCAACGTGAAGAGCGCAAACATCGTCTTAACCGTGAAATTATGGCGCCAGAACTGCGCGTTACTGGGCCTGAAGGCGAAGCGCTGGGCATCATGAGTTTGTCGGACGCATTGCGCCGAGCGGGTGAGTTAGATGTGGATTTGGTAGAAATTGCAGCGACGGCAGTGCCGCCAGTTGCAAGACTGATGGATTATGGAAAATTTAAGTACCAAGAGGCGAAGAAAGCAGCCGAGGCAAAAGCCAAGCAGCATGTGATCGACATTAAAGAGATCAAGTTTCGCCCAGGTACAGATGATGGTGACTACAACATCAAAATGCGTAATATCAAGCGCTTTTTGGAAGAGGGTGACAAATGCAAGATCACGCTTCGCTTCAGAGGCCGCGAGATTACGCATCAGGAAATTGGGATGGCGCTTTTGGTGCGCATCCGCGAAGAATTAGGTGATTTGATTCTGATTGAAAGCATGCCAAAGTTAGAAGGCCGCCAGATGATCATGATGATTGCACCGGGTAAGAAAAAAGCAGGAGCTGCTCCAAAAGCAGCCCCAGCCGCCGCAGCTAAGCCTCCAGAGGCTGTAGCTGCATAAAACTCAGGGTTAACAAGGGGCGCGAATTCATCGTGCCACACCTCGTGAGTTAAAAAGAAGAGAAGAGCAATCACATGCCAAAAATGAAGACCAAAAGCGGGGCGAAAAAGCGCTTTCGCGTTCGTCCAGGTGGATCCGTTAAGCGCGGACAAGCCTTCAAACGTCACATTCTGACTAAGAAGACCACTAAAAATAAACGTCACTTGCGCGGAGCAACCGCTGTCCATAAGACCGATATGGGTCGTATGGCAGACATGTTGCCAGGTCGTGGTATTTAATTTAACGATCAGGAGTAAACAAACATGTCCCGAGTAAAACGTGGTGTAACGGCAAGAGCCCGTCACAAAAAAATCTTAACGCTGGCCAAGGGTTTCCGTGGCCGCCGTGGTAACGTCTTCCGCGTCGCTAAAGAAGCGGTAATGAAGGCGGGGCAATATGCCTACCGCGACCGCCGTGCCAAAAAGCGTGTGTTCCGTGCCTTGTGGATTGCGCGTATCAACGCAGCAGCCCGTGGCCTTGGAATCACTTACAGCCAATTTGCCAATGGCCTGAAAAAAGCCAACATCGACATCGACCGCAAAGTCTTAGCTGACTTGGCTGTCAATGACGCCGCTGGTTTTGCCGCCATCGTCAATCAAGTGAAAGCAGCGCTCGCTTAAACTAGCTAGCAACTCTTTATTTGATTGACGCGAGAGGGTTGGAGTTTGTGCCACGGGGCACACAACTTCGACCCTTTTTTAATTTGATTTTGAATCGATATGAAAAACCTCCTATGAGTGATCTACAAGCCATTGTTGACAGCGCCAAAACGGCATTTGCAGCATGCACGGCGCCTGCTGATTTAGAAAATGCCAAGGCGCAATACTTAGGCAAAACAGGCCGTATCACTGAGCTCATGAAGGGTATGGCTGCGCTTTCTGTAGAAGAAAAAAAATCGCTAGGCGCACAGATTAATGTCACCAAACAAGCCGTAGAAGCTGCTTTGAACGCACGACGCGAGGCTTTGATGGATGCGGCCATGAACGCACAGCTAGCGACGGAAGCCTTAGATGTAACGCTGCCAGGTCGTGCCCGTGCAAGTGGCGGCTTACACCCCGTCTCACTCACGCAAGAGCGTATCGAAAGCATTTTTGGCTCTATGGGCTTTGATGTAGCTGATGGCCCTGAGATTGAAAACGACTGGTTTAACTTTACGGCTTTGAATACGCCCGAAGATCACCCTGCTCGTTCGATGCACGATACGTTCTACGTAGAGCCGCTGGATGGTGTCGCCACCGACACGCCGCCGCTGCTGCGTACACACACGAGCCCGATGCAGATTCGCCATGCTACTGCACATGTGAAAGCTTGGAGGGCACGCCAAGCAGTTGCAGGAAATGGAGCGGCTACCGAAGGGGCCTGCGATTCAATGCCTGAGATTCGCGTGATTGCGCCAGGCCGCACTTACCGCGTCGATAGCGATGCCACGCATTCCCCCATGTTTCACCAGTGCGAAGGCCTGTGGATTGGCGAGAACGTGAGTTTTAAAGATTTAAAAGTCGTCTTCACTGATTTTTGTAAAACGTTTTTTGAGAGCGACGACCTCGTCCTTAGATTCCGCCCTAGCTTCTTTCCGTTTACCGAACCGAGTGCCGAAATCGACATTCAGTTCGCCAGTGGTCCACTCGCAGGGCGTTGGTTAGAAGTCGCAGGCTCTGGACAAGTGCACCCGAATGTCGTGCGCAATATGGGCTTAGATCCAGAGCGCTACATTGGTTTCGCCTTCGGCATGGGCATGGACAGACTCACGATGCTGCGCTACGGCGTGAACGATCTGCGCCTCTTTTTTGACGGTGATCTTCGCTTTTTGTCTCAATTCCAATAATCTAATTTCAATAATAAAAAAGAGGAATCAAAAAATGCAATTCCCAGAAAGCTGGTTGCGCGAATTTTGCAACCCCGCGCTCAGTACACAAGAACTCGCCGATAAGCTCACCATGGCGGGCTTAGAGGTCGAAGAGTTGACGCCCGTTGCACCTGCGTTTAGCAGCGTTGTCGTTGGTGAAATTAAAGAATGCGTCCAGCACCCGAATGCCGATCGTTTGCGTGTGTGTCAAGTGGATGTAGGCCAAGCTGCGGTTTTGAACATCGTTTGCGGCGCACCGAATGCGCGTGTGGGTATCAAGATTCCGTGTGCTTTGGTTGGCGCTGAATTACCTTCGGCTGACGGCAAACCCTTCAAAATTAAGCTCGGTCAATTACGTGGCGTTGAGAGCCAAGGTATGCTGTGCTCGTCCAAAGAACTGGGTGTTGCTGAAGGTGCTGATGCCGCGCAAGGCCTGCTGGAATTGGCTCCCGAAGCGATTGTGGGTCAAAGCATCCGTGAACATCTGAACTTAGACGATACGCTTCTCACACTCAAACTTACACCTAATTTGGCGCATTGTCTCTCGGTGTACGGTGTGGCTCGCGAAGTGGCTGCGATTACAGGCGCACCGCTAATCGCCCCCCAATTTCCCCGTTCACGAGTCGATTTTGCAGATGTTGTGCCCGTCACGATTGTTGCGCCAGAACTTTGCGGACGCTTCTCAGGCCGCATCGTTCGGGGTGTGAACTTCGCTGCCAAAACACCTCAATGGATGGTGGATAAGCTGGCACGCTGCGGTCAACGCAGTGTGAATGCGCTCGTTGATATTTCGAACTACGTGATGTTTGAACTCGGTCGCCCATCGCATATTTTTGACTTGGACAAAATCCACGGAAGCCTTTCTGTTCGCTGGGCAAAAGAGGGCGAGAGCCTTAAATTGCTGAACGGCAACACGGTTACGTTAGAAGAAAAATTTGGCATAAAAGTCGGCATCATTGCCGACGACCAAGCGGTTGAATCGCTCGCGGGCATCATGGGCGGCGATGCGACGGCGGTGAGTGCATCCACACAAAACATCTACATCGAAGCCGCGTTTTGGTATCCAAGCGCGATTGCTGGGCGCTCGCGCCGCTTCAATTTTTCAACCGATGCCGGACACCGCTTCGAGCGCGGCGTGGATCCAAGTACGACGCTTGAGCACATCGAACGCATTACCGAATTAGTGGTGCAGATTTGTGGCGACGCGAGCACAACGGTTGGCGCATTGGATGATCACCAACCCAACGTGCCAGTAGTGCGCCCTGTGGCTTTGCGGGCATTACGTGCCGCTAAAGTCATCGGAATGCCGCTTACCAAAGAAGATTGCCGAAAAGCCTTATCCAGCTTGGGCTTGCAGGTGACAGACGATGCGCAAGACGCTGATAAATTGATTGTCATGCCGCCCGCCTATCGTTTTGATTTGCAGATTGAAGAAGACTTGATCGAAGAAGTGGTTCGCACCATGGGCTACGACAACTTGGCGACGACCAAGCCACTTGCGCCGACTGCTCCCAAGCTAGGGTTAGAAACCCAGCGCTCTAACTTTGCTGTGCGTAGGTTGCTGGCTAATCTAGGTTACCAAGAGACGATTAACTTTAGTTTCGTTGAAGAACGCACCGAGCTTGAGCTGGCTGGCAACAACAACCCTGTACGTTTGATGAATCCGATTGCGAGCCAAATGAACGTGATGAGGTCAAGCCTCTTGGGCTCGCTGCTCGCAGTTGCTAAATACAACCAAGACCGCAAAACAACGCAAGTGACAGGGCAGATGCGTGTGTTTGAGCTTGGGCGCGTGTTCTTGCGCGACGAATCTGCAAAGGACACCGACAGCACCGTTAAGGGGCTTTCGCAGCCCATGCGCGTAGCAGGCCTTGCGAGTGGCGATGCGCAGCCCGTGCAAGCCTTGGCACGCCAAACGCCCATTGACTTTTTTGATGTGAAGGCAGATGTAGAGATGCTCTTCGCACCGCATATGTTGACTTTTAAACCCGCCGAGCATCCTGCGCTGCACCCAGGACGCAGCGCCCGTGTTTACCTAGGTACCCAAGAGGTCGGCGTGGTGGGCGAACTACACCCCAAGTGGAGGCAATCCTACGGCCTTTCAAACACGCCTGTTCTTTTTGAACTCGATTTAGCCGCAGTTCGGACGCGTGGATTGCCGAAGGTGACGTCTGTCCCCAAAGCCCCTTTTGTCCAGCGCGACTTGGCTGTGGTTGTGAAAGAGGCCATCACGCACGCGCAGTTGATGGATGCGATTGATTCTTGCAAACAAGGCTTGATTCAAGGCGCTGTGCTATTTGATGTGTACCGTCCTAAAGTAGGCGATGCTTCTATGGGAATGGATGAAAAGAGCTTGGCTGTGCGTCTCACGCTGGGCGATGCCGAGACAACTTTGACGGACGCGCAAATTGAAGCCGTTACAGCCAGCGTGATGAGCGCTTTGACAGCACAATTAGGCGCGCGTTTGCGCTAAGCTGTAAACTGATAATATCGAACAAACTCAAAAACTTAAGCTATGCCCCTCGCGCTCGACACATTAGAAAACCCTGCACTGACTAAGGCTGAACTAGCCGAGGATTTATACGCAGGTATTGGCCTTTCCAAGCGTGAGTCTAAAGAGATTGTCGAAGCGGTGTACGACTTGATGTCGGAGAGCTTGGTGGCAGGTGATGATGTCAAGATTTCTGGTTTTGGCAACTTCATGGTACGTCATAAGACCGAGCGCCCTGGACGCAATCCGCGCACAGGCGAGGCGACCAAAATTGATGCTCGCCGTGTGGTGACTTTTCATGCCAGCCCCAAGCTCAAAGAGCAGTTGCTCTAAATTTGATACAGCCGCATGAGCATCGATAAAGTTGTACTTCCTCTTATACCAGCCAAGCGCTACTTTGCGATTGGTGAGGTGGCCGAGCTGTGCATGGTCAAGCCGCATGTGCTGCGCTATTGGGAACAAGAGTTCACTCAGCTCAGGCCCATGAAGAGGCGCGGGAATCGTCGCTATTACCAACATCATGAAGTGCTGATGATTCGCCGCATCCGTGAGCTGCTATACGACGAAGGTTTCACCATTAGCGGCGCTAGAAATCATTTAGGCGGTGCCGCAGCAATGGCGATGGCGAGTGATGACGCATTGCCCGTAGATATGGATTCGCCCGACTGGTTGCGCGAAGAATTACAAGCGATTCAAAAGATTTTGAAGAGCAAAGTGTGAGTGATTTGAGGCTCGCTAGTTATAATTAACAGCTTCGGTGTGTGGCGCAGCCTGGTAGCGCACTTGCATGGGGTGCAAGGGGTCGAAGGTTCGAATCCTTTCACACCGACCAAGACTTTTTAGAGCTGACTCAATCGCTCTAGCTCCTGTTGGCTAAGCCTCTCCAGCCGTACCTTGCGAGCTTCATATGCCTGAAAAGCCTTATCTGATAAGGCCTGCGGCCAAGCATCCCATCCTGTTTTAGTTCCTGAGACGTTCTCTAACTGAATGCAATCAAGCGGACACACGGGAATGCATAGCTCGCAGCCCGTGCAATCGGCCTCGATGACGGTGTGCATTTTTTTGTTGACGCCCACAATCGCGTCGACAGGGCAAGCTTTGATGCAGAGTGTGCAGCCAATACACCAGTCTTCGTCAATCCACGCCACAAACCTAGGGGTTTCTAAGCCATTTTCAGGATTCAGTGGCAGGATGACCTTGCCCGTGATGTTGGCGAGCCTTGTAACGCCCGCAGCGCCGCCAGGAGGGCATTGGTTGATGTCAACCTCGCCTGCGGCTATGGCATCTGCATAGCCTTTGCAGTCAGGGTAGCCGCAGCGGGTGCACTGCGTTTGCGGCAGGGCAGCCCAAATTTTCTTAGCTAAAACTTGCTTGGCTATGCCCGTGGTCACGGCTGGTGTTTTGCAATCAGCGCTTTAACCTCTGGGTACACCTGTTCGCGCCAGCGGCTGCCGCTAAAGATGCCATAGTGTCCAGCGCCCTTGACTTCGTAATGCTGGCGCTTCGATTTAGCAATGCCCGTGCACAGGCCATGCGCGGCTTCGGTTTGCCCGATGCCTGCAATGTCGTCCAGCTCGCCCTCAACGGTGAGCAGGGCCGTGGTTTTGATGTCTTGCGGTTTCACACGCTCGAGCTTGCCTTTTGCATTCTTCACATCCCATGTGCCATTGACGAGCGCGAAATCTTGGAAGACGATTTTGATAGTCTCAAGGTAGTAATCCGCGTCCATGTCGAGCACGGCGTTGTACTCGTCATAGAACTTGCGGTGCGCTTCGGCGTTGGCTGTGCTTTCGTCGTCGCCTTTAATCAAATCGGCAAAGTAGTCGTAATGGCTCTTTTTATGGCGATCCGCATTCATGGCGACAAAGCCCGTGTGCTGCAAAAAGCCAGGATAGACGCGGCGTCCCGCACCTGGAAAATTGCTTGGCACGGTGTAAATTAGGTTGCGTTCAAACCAATCGAAGCCGTTTTTGGTAGCCAAATTGTTCACGGCTGTTGGTGTTTTCGTGCCATCAATCGGGCCACCCATCATGGTCATGGACAGCGGTGTGGTCTCACCGCGTGAGGCCATCAGGGACACGGCCGCCAGCACAGGCACCGTGGGCTGGCAAACACTGACCACGTGGCAATTGCCATGCTCGGCTTGCAAATGGCGAATGAAATCTTCCACGTAATGCACGTAATCGTCCAAATGGAATGCACCTTCAGACAACGGGACGATACGCGCATTTCTCCAGTCGGTGATATAGACGTTATGGTCTGCCAACATGGTGCGAACGGTGTCGCGAAGCAGCGTGGCATAGTGCCCAGAGAGTGGCGCCACAATCAGCACCACGGGCTGCTTTTGCAACGTGCCCAGCATCTTGGCGTTGTCGGTGAGGCGCTTGAAATGGCGCAGTTCGCAAAACGGTTTGTTTATCGCAACGTGTTCAAAAACAGCAACATCTGAGCCATTGACTTCTACACTTTGGATCCCAAATACAGGCTTGACGTAGTCTTTGCCGAGGCGGTACATCAAATCGTAACCAGCCGATAGACGCTGGGTCAGGGGCTGGGTAAACTGATCTAGGAAAGGGTTCTTGGCGTAAGGTGCTGCGATCGGTGTGGTGGGGTTTGAGAGGAGTTTGGCCGTGGTCTGGGCAAACTCAGCAAACGGCTCCATAAAACTGCGCTGTGCTTCGTAGAGTTGATACAACATGGAGATCCTTAAAATTTATCTAGCGGCCATTTCAAGCGGAGGGCTTGAAAGTAAATGCTGCACTGCAATA
>CANBRV010000045.1 GCA_947372005.1 Comamonadaceae bacterium
CCACGTGTCCAGCAAATGCCATTTCAGCCACAGCGGCGAGCAAGCCACCGTCACTGCGGTCGTGGTAGGCGAGGATTTTTCCTGTGCTGCGCAGCGAGTTGATTGCTTTTACAAGATTGACTAAATCTTCTGGCTGATCGACATCAGGCGCTTTGTCGCCCACGCTATTCATCGTTTGCGCCAACACAGAAGCCGCCATCCGTGCTTTGCCGCGACCTAAGTCGATCAGTAGCAGCGATGTGTCTGGCTCAGTAGCATTTAATTGCGGCGTCAGCGTGCCGCGCACGTCCGCTAGCGTGGCAAACGCCGTCACGATCAGCGACACAGGAGATACAACCTGAGAGCCATCCACGGCCTTAGATCGCATCGAGAGCGAATCTTTGCCCACAGGAATAGAGATGCCAAGCGCAGGACACAGCTCCATGCCCACGGCTTTGACCGTCTCGTACAGCGCTGCGTCTTCGCCTGCCTCACCGCAAGCGGCCATCCAATTGGCAGACAGCTTGACGCGAGACAGCTCCATCGGTGCGGCTAGCAAATTAGTAATCGCTTCGCCCACGGCCATACGGCCTGACGCAGGCGCGTCCAGTATTGCCAGCGGCGTGCGCTCGCCCATCGCCATTGCTTCGCCCGCAAAGCCCGTGTACTCGGCCAGCGTGACGGCGCAATCGGCCACAGGCACTTGCCACGGCCCCACCATTTGATCGCGATGCGTGAGTCCACCCACGGTACGGTCGCCAATGGTGATGAGAAAGCGCTTGGACGCCACTGTTGGGTGTGACAGCACGTTGATCACAGCGTCTTGTAGTTTGACGTCTGTCAGATTGAGCGGCGCAAATGTTCGCGGCTTGGATTGCACATCACGCGTCATTTTTGGTGGCTTGCCGAGGAGCACATTCATGGGCATATCGACGGCAACAGTCGTGTCATCTTTCAACGACAAATCCCGCGCTTCCGTCGTAACACCCACCACGGCAAATGGGCAGCGCTCACGCTCGCAAATCGCTTGAAACTGCGCCAATGACTCAGGCGCAATCGCCAGCACATAGCGCTCTTGGCTTTCGTTGCACCACATTTCTTTGGGTGAAAGTCCTGTTTCTTCGAGTGGGATAGCAGACAAGTCAAACTTTGCGCCACGAGCTGCGTCATTGACCAGCTCAGGAAAAGCATTCGAGAGTCCACCCGCGCCCACATCGTGAATCGCCAAAATTGGATTCAGCGCGGCATCTTTTGATCCAAGAGCAGCACAAGCCGTAATGACTTCTTGCGCACGGCGTTCAATCTCGGGGTTGGCGCGCTGCACAGAATCAAAATCCAGCTCAGCCGAATTAGCCCCGCCTGCCATCGAGCTAGCCGCACTGCCGCCCATGCCAATGCGCATACCCGGGCCGCCCAATTGGATGAGTAGCGAACCCGCAGGAAACAGAATCTTGTGCGTCAACTTTGCATCAATCGAGCCCAGGCCGCCCGCAATCATGATGGGCTTGTGATAGCCGTAGTGGCGCGTCTCGCCAGCAGTATCAGTCACCGTTTGCTCAAATGCGCGGAAGTAGCCCGCTAGGTTTGGGCGACCAAATTCGTTGTTGAACGCCGCGCCGCCAAGTGGGCCGTCGATCATGATTTGCATCGGAGTCGCGTTGATCGCGCTTGAATCCAGCGAACTCACGGTAAAGCCAGTCACCCCAGCCTTAGGCTTAGAACCACGCCCAGTCGCGCCCTCATCCCGAATCTCACCGCCCGCGCCCGTGGCCGCACCCTGCCAAGGCGCAATCGCCGTGGGGTGGTTGTGAGTCTCCACTTTCATGATGACGTGGCGCTGAATCACGCCGTTAGCGTCAGGCGCACCTTCCATGATGGACGAGTTATCCGCATACGCCACCACGGTGTGCTGCGGCGACAGCGCCTCGGTGTTGCGAATCATGGCAAACAAGCTCTTGTCTTGCTCAGCGCCGTCAATAATGAACTTGGCGTTAAAAATCTTGTGGCGGCAATGCTCGGAATTGGCCTGCGCAAACATCATGAGTTCCACATCGGTCGGGTTGCGTGCCAGTTTAGTAAAGGCATCTAGCAGATAGTCCATCTCGTCGATAGATAGCGCCAAACCCATACGGGTATTGGCTTCCAAGAGGGATGCCAGCCCTGCCCCAAGTATGTCAATACGTTCCATATCAACAGATGGCAGCACATCAAACAAGGCACTCACACTGGCACGATCAAAGAACACCGACTCTGTCATGCGGTCGTGCAAAAGTGCCGTCACTTCTTGTAACGCCTTATCAGTTAAGGGTTTGGAAGCGCTGATGTGGAATTCGGTGACTCGCTCTACGCGTTGCAAACTGGATGCGGCGATTCCACAATTTCTAGCAATATCCGTGGCTTTAGACGACCAAGACGAAATCGTACCGCGGCGAGGTGCAACCAGTATGGCTTGCGAAATGCTCTTTCCGCTAGGGCTTATCTGGTGTGGCTTAGCAGCAGGCTCACCGTAAGTGAGCAATGCTGCGAGCTTGGACTTCGTATCAGCGTTCGACGCTTCCGACAAAAGAGCCCAATGTACAAAACCAGCGGAGACGCTTTGAATGAAGGGCCAAATAGCTTGAAGTTTGGGAAGCAGCGCGGACTGCTGCGCGGTGGTAAGTGCCAGGATCTGGGTGTCCAAGCAGAGGATGTGCGGTATCACTAGGTTTGCCCTTTGTAGAGGGCTTGATTTTACGAGGTGATTGGCATCTTGATGTATACGAATAGCTCGAACAACAGATACAAAAAAACCTCAAAGAAGCAACAGCTTCAATGAGGTTCTTACGAGTCGTTGGAGGCGACTAATCTACTGGCGGAGAAGGCGGGACTGTAAGTGCATTCTCCGCCAATCCATATGGGTTGGAGGTTCAGTGCTTTTTGGTTAAAAAAAGTAGTGTTGCACCTAAGTGTATCAAAAGTGTTGCACCAAGTTTTAACGCATTCTGACTGTAAACAGCAAACAATGTGAATTCACTTGTCAAGGCTTTTTAACGAATTTATGAAATAAATAAATTCAACCAGAAGCCCCGAAAACAGGGGCTTTCCAGCGAATTCAACGAATGAGCGAATTCAGCGAATTCAAAAAACAAACGAATTCAACGCAAAGCTCCGAAAATAGGGGCTTTCAGCGAATTCAACCAAAAAACGAATTCATTTATAAGCGAATTCAAAAATGAGCTAGAAATTAAATCTCTCCTCTGAAAACCATCGTTTTCAATGAATTCATTACACATCACACACCTTTTGAGCGAAGCGATAAAAGGTGTGTGATGTGTAATATTAATAAATGAATTCGTCTTAACTCGTTAGAGTAAAAAACTAGGGAACTTGGTTTTCTTCCTGCCCACGCTCTATCCAAATCAGCCTTTGAAAAAAGGGTTGATTTGGCGTGATACAAGGAGGAAACTTTTAAACCCTCGCCCTGCTTTGAACTGGAAACGATCCCGCCAAAATAGCCTGTTCACGGATTCGTTCCGCTGCGAGGGAGTCAGGCTTTGACGCTCTTCCCTTTGTGCTTTGTCGCAATACCTTCTAGCACAACCCCGCCCCCTTTCGGGTTTGGTTTACAGCGGTTCCGAAACGAAACATTGACGTATAAAAACCGCTGAATCTTGTAAGAGGCTGTTGACATTCATCTTTGTTTGCTTTAACTTGAAACTATGAATATATGGCTGCCGTACAGTCATACATCCAACGTAAATGACTCCGCTTGATTTGTCAAGCGGGGTCGTTTATCTTTTGAGGGTTATCTTTGAAAAATAAAAAGAACATCTGCAAGCGTCAGCGCGTCAGTGCCTCGATGTAGTCAACTAACGAACCCGTAGGGCTGTCCACGCCCTTGCGGGGTGGGCGGGTTAGTTGTCTATCATTTCTTCTGCTTCGCCTTTATCGCATCGGATTTAATTCGTATTGCGGTCTCTCGTTCGAGGTTGTGCTTCAATCTTGAACGGTCGGGCTTAATGTCTTTCCAATTGATTTCATCAAACGATAGGGCTGGAATCACCATATCACGCAAAGCATCAATTGGCGCCTTGCCGCCATAGCCATCGTTAACGTGCTCTTTCTCTGTCTTTTGCCCTAAAAGCATCTCGCGCCACTCTCGACTTACTCGACCATCTTTCATTTTTTGGTTAACCGTATGGCGCAGACTGTGGAAGGTTTTAATTCGATTTTGATGTATGCCGAGGTCTTGTAGAACTGCTGTAAACCTCTGACTTGGCACATCGCCATAACCTTGCTCGTACCTGTTTAGGAATGGAAAAATAAGGGTTAAATTGCTGGCATTTGGTAGGCCTAAAACGTCTTCCACATAGTCCATAAAGCCTAGGCTAATCAATTGAGGGTGAACGGGGATAAGCCTAGGGCTTGATGCCGTTTTTAGATTGTTGCCAGTGGTCGCCTCTTGAATGTCAAACACGCGAACACCCCCAACTGTGCGAATATCCGCCACGCGCAGTTGAAAAATTTCATTCAGTCGCGCGCCTGACAAAAGCCCGATTAGCACACCCCAAAAATCAGCAGGATTTAAAAGCGCGTTTAGCCGCTGCGGGCTAAAAATTCGCGCCAATTCGTCGGGAGTAAAAACGTGCTTGGCGCCTGCGTCTTTACTTCGTTGCGACTTTTTAACAAGCAGTTGACCCGTCAAAACGTGGTTGCGCCCTTGCGTCATTTTGAGCACGTTCGCCAGGCTGTTGGTGTAGAGGTCAATAGTCTTTGAATTAAGCGCTCTATGACCCTTTGATGGGTCGCTAGTCGCGAGGTAAACCTTGAACTCGTGCCACTTGGTCGGCGTGATTTCGTCAATGGTGATTTTGTCGCCAGCCCACTCTAAAAATCGCTCTATGTTTGAGCGGTATTTTTTTGTAGTTCGCTCCGCAAGGTCTGAGCCCTTTAACTTAAAGTAATCCTCCATTACCTGCTTTAATTGTTTTCCCACTGGCTTGGCAGGGGTAAGGTATTGGGCTAGGGCTTCGGGGCTCATTAAGCGCCCCTCTATGCCCTCGCGATATGTGAGTTCTCGCCCTTCGGCGCGGGCTTGGGCTTTCAAGCCTGCTAACTCTTCATCTTTATCTTTTTTCCACTGCTTCGCCCACGCCACTTCGTCGGGCTTTGATAAATCAAAGTCGATGCTTTCGCCGTCTGCTGCGGTCTGTTTGAGCTGCTGTAAAAAGTCGCTAACTCTGGGTTTAGGCATTGGGATTTGAGCTTGAGCCTTTTCCAAGGCAAAGGATAAAGCCAAAATTTTAGCTTCTTTAGGGTCTTTGGTTTTAAGGCTTCGCCACGTGTCGCGGGCTGTGCCGCTGGCTATTTGTCGTTTGGTGGCAACGATTCGCAGGTAAAAATTGCCGTTGCGGTTTTTGTATAGGTAAGGGGTCGAAGCGGGCATAAAGTGTTGCACTTATGTGTAGCACCTTACCCCCGATTCTTTCCTTATTTATATATATAAATCAAAGACTTATAAATACTGGCGGAGAAGGCGGGATTCGAACCCGCGGAGGGTATAACCCCTCGCACGCTTTCCAGGCGTGTGACTTAAACCGCTCATCCACCTCTCCAGCATGCGCTAATTGTAACTTAGCGAAGCAATCAACGTACAACAGCAATCTGCTCGCGCTTACCAGCTTTGAAGGTATAAAGCGTTAAAGCACCGTTTTTAATGTCGCCTTTTTCGTCAAAGGAGATGGTGCCTGTTACGCCTTTGTAGCCTTCAGTTTTGGCAAGGACTGGCAAGTATTTCGCAGGATCCGACGAACCCGCTTTTTGCATAGCATCTGCCATCACCATCACAGCGTCATAGACGTAGGGTGCATAGAGTTTGACTTCCACATTATTTTTGGTTTTGAAGTCAGCAGCGAATTTGTCCATGCCTGCCTTTTGTTCGCCCTCAACACCGCCCGCTTCGGCGCAAATCACTTGGCCGTCTTCCAATCCATCGGCAGCAAGTTTTGGCAGTTCATTGGTGCAAATGCCATCACCACCCAAGAACTTCACTTTCAAGCCCAATTGCTTGGCTTGCTTGAGCATGGGACCGCCCACCGCATCCATACCACCAAAGAACAAAACATCTGGGTTGGTGGCTTTGATTTTGGTCAAGATGGCCATGAAGTCGGTGCTCTTGTCGGTGGTGAATTCATGCGCAGCCATCTTGCCGCCTTTGGCTTGTACCGCTTTTTCAAATTCCTCTGCTACACCTTGTCCATAGGCTGTGCGGTCATCAATCACCGCAATCGATTTACCCTTGAGCGTATCGACGGCATAGCGTCCAAGCGTGCCGCCTAAGTGAACGTCGTCAGCCACCACGCGGAAGGTCGTTTTGAAGCCTTGGCGTGTCAGCTTTGGATTGGTGGATGAGGGAGATATTTGCGGAATACCAGCGTCCGAATAAATTTTGGATGCGGGAATCGAAGTGCCTGAGTTCAAATGACCAATCACACCATTCACTTTGGCATCAACCAGCTTTTGTGCAGCTGCCGTGCCTTGCTTTGGATCGGAGGCATCGTCTTCAGCGGCAAGAGAAAACTTGACCACTTTGTCACCAATTTTGAACTCTTTGGCGTTCAGCTCGTCAATTGCCATACGGGCACCAAGCTCGTTGTCCTTGCCTAAATGTGCGTTTGCGCCGCTGGTTGGACCGACATGACCGATTTTGATGGTGTCGTCTTTTTTGCCACAAGCTGCAAGTAAAACAATCGCGCTCATAGCGACTAGGGTCAGTTTGGTTTTCATGAATCTAGGTTTCTCAGTAGTTAAAACTGAGATTGTCCTAATTTTTTGCGTCGTGGTGCGTCAGGGGATACCCTCGCTGCTTATAGTGACTCCAGCGCTTGCGAGCAGCCGCTTTTGCAGCTTCAATTTGCGGCACGATTTCAATTAAACGCTCGAAGCGTTCAAAGCCAACGGGCTGCGCATCCCCTAGATAAATCAAAAACCCGGCGTGCCGTTCGGCCAGCGTATTGATTTGATCTACCGTTGCTAACCAAACATTAACTTTTTCGTCGGATAGTTCGTCAACATCTTCACCCACAAAAGCGTGCGGAATAAAGTCAACATCTGAAAATGTCCAAAGCGCTCCATCCAAATCTTCCAGCCAATCTTGCTCGCCCACAACAAGGACAGGTTTTTCTTGTTGCCATGCTTTTTTGACAAGGCGGCAAACGTAATGGTGGGTATCGGCAACGTTAAAGTGAAAACTGATGTTGGTCATGTGCGCGGCAACTTACTTGGAGAGCAACCATTCCAAAAGCAAGCCAACTGGCCTCGCCGTCGATCCCTTAGCTGCACCACTCTTCCACGCCACGCCCGCAATATCAAGATGTGCCCACGGAAAATGTGATTCACCGTCGGTTTTTGTAAAGCGCTCCAAAAATTTAGCTGCTGTCACTGCACCGCCGCCAGGTGGCGCAACGTTAGCCACATCGGCAAAATTGCTTTTGAGACCCTCGGCATATTCGTCGTCGAGAGGCATACGCCATGCGAGGTCAAGCGCTCGCTCTCCAGCTTTAAGTAACCCGTCAGCTAAAGCATCGTTGGTTGAAAACAGACCCGCCCTCACCCCGCCTAGCGCCACGCCGCAAGCGCCTGTCAGCGTGGCAATGTCCACCACAGCGGCAGGTTTAAAGCGCTTGGCATAGACCAATGCGTCATTCAAAATGAGGCGACCTTCGGCATCGGTGTTCAGCACTTCAATGGTTTGACCATCCATCGCCGTCACCACGTCGCCAGGCTTGGTGGCGTGGCCACTTGGCATGTTTTCGGTTGCAGGAATGAGTCCAATCACGTTCAGCTTAGGTTTGAGTTCTGCCAGCGCGCGGAAGGTACCCAGCACCGAAGCTGCGCCGCACATATCGAACTTCATTTCGTCCATACCCGCGCCACCTTTGAGCGAAATGCCGCCTGTATCAAACGTAACGCCTTTGCCAATCAGCACCGTGGGCGCTGCACTTTTCGCACCGCCCATGTACTTGAGAACAATAAAACGCAGCGGCTCATTCGAGCCACGCGCCACCGACATAAACGAACCCATGCCAAGCCTGGCGACTTCTTTAGGGCCTAGCACCTCGCAAGCGACCACTGGGTGGGCCTTAGCGAGCGATTTGGCTGCCTCGCCCAGCAACGTGGGAGTGGCGAAGTTAGCGGGACGATTCGCCCACTCTTTGGCAAAGTCTTGGCCTGCGACTAAGGCTTGCCCATGAGCAAACGCTTTTTTAGCTTGAACGGCGTCTACTACGCCAACCGTCACCTGCGCCAGAGCGCGTCCCGATTTGTCTTTGGTTCCCGTGCCTTTGGTCGCGGTGTAGACATAAGTCGCGTCAGCAACGGCTTGCATCACGATGGGCAAATGTTGGCTTTGCGATTCGTCACCTAAACAGATCGTCAGCTTTTTGACCGAACGACCTTTGAGTGCTGCCATACCAGCGGCAACCGCACCCTGCACATCTTTGGCAGAACCCTTGCCAGACGACAACACAACCGCCACGCGACTTGCCACGCCTGCTGCACCATAAAACGCGAGCGTTTTGCCAGCTTTGCCATCAAAATCGTCACTGGCCTGTGCGCCTTGTACCAATTGGGCTAGCGGCCATGATGCCCTGGAGGCCTTATCCGATTTGGCCTGCGAAGGCATCAGTATTAAAAGTGCGTCGGATTTTTCAAGGCAAGCTTGGGTAAGTGAGAGGGATTTAAGACTGAATTTCATGGTCATTTCAATTTTCTAGGTGGTAATCCTGTGTGTTGCGTGAGTAATCGTCCGCGTGCTGGCTTCGCTGACGTGATAGGCACAGCCGCTTTCACCGCTGTTGAATTCTTTTTACGTGCCGACGTATACGTTCCATCCGTCACAGGTTGCCATGTCGGAATCAAATGTTGCTTGCCGTTACCGATTAAATCGGCGCGTCCCATGGCTTTAAGCGCATCGCGCAGTAGCGGCCAATTATTGGCATCGTGATATCTGAGGAACGCCTTATGCAGCCTGCGTTGGCGCTCGCCTTTAACAATCTCGACCGTCTCGCTGTCGCGCGTGATTTTGCGAAGTGGATTACGGTTGCTGTGGTACATCGCCGTCGCCGTTGCCATGGGGCTTGGGTAGAAGGTCTGCACTTGGTCGGCTCGGAAACCATTCTTTTTGAGCCACACGGCAAGGTTCATCATGTCCTCGTCGCGAGTGCCAGGATGCGCCGCAATGAAGTACGGAATCAGGTATTGCTTTTTGCCTGCCTCGGCGCTGTACTTTTCAAACATTTGCTTGAACTTGTCGTAGCTGCCAATGCCAGGCTTCATCATCTTAGACAGCGGGCCTTCTTGCGTGTGCTCGGGTGCAATCTTGAGGTAGCCGCCGACGTGGTGCGTGACGAGTTCTTTGACGTATTCAGGGGATTTCACAGCGAGGTCATAGCGCAGTCCCGAGCCAATCAAAATCTTCTTCACGCCTTTGAGTTCCCGCGCACGGCGATACATATGGATAAGCGAGCTGTGGTCGGTGTTGAGGTTGCTGCAAATGCCAGGATAGACGCAGGATGGCTTGCGGCAAGCGCTTTCTATTTCGGGCGATTTACAGCCGATACGGTACATGTTCGCCGTTGGGCCACCTAGGTCGGAGACCACGCCTGTAAAGCCTTTGACGGTATCGCGCATGGCTTCAATTTCACGAATCACCGAGTCTTCGGAGCGGCTTTGGATGATGCGGCCTTCGTGCTCGGTGATCGAGCAAAACGTGCAGCCGCCAAAGCAGCCACGCATGATGTTGACGCTAAAACGGATCATTTCCCATGCAGGGATTTTGGTGTCTCCGTCGTGCGAGCCTTGCGCGTCGGCGTAGCTCGGGTGTGGGCTGCGTGCATAAGGCAAGTCAAACACATGGTCCATTTCAGCCGTGGTAAGTGGAATGGGCGGTGGGTTAATCCACACGTCTTTGGATGTGATGCCGTCGCCATGGCGCTGCACCAAGGCACGCGCGTTGCCGGGATTGGTCTCAAGGTGCAACACGCGGTTGGCGTGGGCATAGAGCACTGGATCTTTGGCAACAGCTTCATAGCTGGGTAGGCGAATGACGCTGGTGTCGCGTTTGAGTTTGACGAGGGGGTTGCGTTGAAAAGTTAACGGTTTCTCGTTGGGACGCGCCATCTCGTCCTCCTCGCTCTTAACGAGAGGGAGTCGTGCCGCTGCCATGTCGGTACTCGGTACGTCTTTTACACACTCGCCGCCCTGCTCCCGCGCCAAGTCCGAGCTCATCATGTAGGGGTTCACAACCTGCTCAATTCGGCCGGGTGTATCAATGTCGGTGGAATCAATCTCTGTCCATGCTGCATCGCCAGAAGGCAAGATGGGTGTGGCTTTGCGGACGAACGCTGTGCCGCGAATGTCAGTAATTGTTTCTATCGGCTCACGCTTAGCTAGGCGGTGCGCGATCTCGATGATGGCGCGCTCGGCATTGCCATAAAGCAACAAATCGGCCTTGGCATCGACCAGCACCGAGCGACGCACTTTGTCGCTCCAGTAGTCGTAATGCGCGATGCGGCGCAGGCTGGCTTCAATGCCGCCCAGTACCAGCGGCACTTCTGGGAAGGCTTCTTTGCAGCGCTGCGCATAGACCAAGGCCGCGCGATCTGGGCGTTTGCCTCCCATGCCACCAGGGGTGTACGCATCGTCGCTTCTGATTTTTCTGTCCGCCGTATAGCGGTTAATCATGGAGTCCATGTTGCCAGCGCTCACACCCCAAAAGAGATTCGGTTTGCCAAGCGCTTTGAATGCGTCTGCGCTATTCCAATCAGGCTGGCAAATCAAACCGACCCGAAAGCCTTGCTGCTCAAGGGTTCGGCCAATCACGGCCATGCCAAAACTAGGGTGATCGACATAGGCATCGCCGCACACAATGATGATGTCGCACGAGTCCCACCCCAGCACATCCATCTCGGCACGTGACATGGGCAAAAACTTCGCCACGCCAAAACGCTTCGCCCAAAAGGGGCGGTAGCTGGTTAGGGGCTTGGCGTCGCGCGGGAAGAGAGAGACGTCAGCAAAGGACGGTGTGGCGGACATAGCCTCGATTGTAAGGCGCGAGAGCGTTATCTCGGTAGCGCTGCCACATGCTCAAAAGCTCATAAGTAATCCAGTTTTTCTTCGTTCCCTTTTTGTTGGAAGATTTTTAAACTGACCTTTTCTTAACGAGTTAACAAGAGGATTTATTTATGTCGCACCCCATTTTTAGCTTGAAGCACAGCTTCAGCGTTTTGTTTTTTGCGCTGACAGCGATTGCCACCAGTGCATTGGCGCAAACCACGCTACTGAACGTCTCGTATGACCCCACGCGCGAGTTCTACCAAGACTTTAACGCGGAATTTGCCAAGCAGTGGAAAACCAAAACCGGCGACTCCATCAGCATCAAACAATCGCATGGCGGTTCTGGCAAGCAAGCCCGGTCTGTTATTGACGGGCTTGAGGCCGATGTGGTGACCTTGGCTTTAGCGTATGACATTGATGTGATTGCTGAAAAAGCTAACAAATTGCCCGCCAATTGGCAAAAGCGCTTGGCAAATAACAGCTCGCCCTACACATCTACGATCGTTTTTTTGGTGCGCAAGGGCAATCCAAAAGGCATTAAAGATTGGGGTGATTTGGTTAAAAGCGGCGTAGAAGTCGTGACGCCTAACCCTAAAACATCTGGCGGCGCACGCTGGAACTACTTAGCGGCCTGGGCTTACAGCTTAAAACAAGCTGGCGGGACAGAAGACAAAGCCAAAGATTTCGTGCGCAAACTCTATGCAAACGTAAAGGTACTTGATTCGGGCGCACGTGGCGCAACCACCTCATTCGCCGAACGCGGGATTGGGGACGTACTGCTGGCATGGGAAAACGAAGCCTTTTTGGCAGTAAACGAGCTGGGCAAAGATAAGTTTGAAATCATTGTGCCCTCGATCTCGATTTTGGCGGAGCCACCCGTTGCCGTGGT
>CANBRV010000046.1 GCA_947372005.1 Comamonadaceae bacterium
TGTTTTGGGGTGAGCAAGTACTTGCGCTTGACGCATCCAATCCGCAAGTCGCGGCGCGTTTGGCGCGTGCTCTAGAGCGCTGGAAGAAACTGGCTGAGCCCTACAAGAGCGCTGCTCGCACCGCTATTGAACGCGTCGCTGCCAAAAGCTACCTCAGCCGCGATGTGCGTGAAGTGGTGACGCGGGCACTAGCCTGACCTATTTCAGCCGGTTGACATAGCGGCAGACATTGGCATCAAACCACGTGACAGAATACTCGCGAATCATGCTATCGCTGGCTCTCGATATACGCTCAACACGCGGGCACAAATCGCCCGCTTTTGGCGCAAAGCCGCCGAGCGTCCACTCGGGCGCTACACCTAGACCGACACGGTCTTCGGCGCTAGCAATCCAAAAACCTAGGCTCTCTTTGTAAAACAGATAGAGTGCAACGCCTAGGTCTTCTTGCTTAAGTTTTGGCTGCTGCGCAGCATCGAAATATATTTCCTCTAATGCGGCTGGCGTACCGCTTAGCAAACGTAGTCTGCGCACGCGGTAGCACTTTTTTGAAAAAGAAGTTTGAAATGCTTCGGGCGTGTCGATTTTGTCAAACGAGGCAACAATGGCACTAGGCAGGCCACCGCCGCCCAGTAGCTCTAATTTAAAAAACTCATACACGCTTTTACTTAGCGGGGCGGTACTACTATTTTGTCGTACATAGGTTCCAGAGCCCTGCCTGCGCTCCAGCATCCCGCGCGACTCTAATTCCGACAGGGCTTTACGCAGCGTTCCCACGGCAACACCTAGTTTGGCGGCCAGTTCGGCTTCAGGTGGCAACCTATCCCCTGCGGCGTAAAGACCTGCGGTTATTTCGCGTGTGAGCAGTTCGCTAATTTGAATGTAAATTGGCAAGACGGTTGAATTATTTGACATGTAAGTATTGTAAAGTCATTTACTATTGATATACTTCATAGCATGAATACTTTATCGACCACTTTGAACGACTCCATCGTCCCCGTCAAGAGTCAAGATCTCGATGCCGCCGAGGTTTCGTGGTTTGCGCCGCTGTGCTCAGACGACTACCGCTACCTTGGCGTGCCCGATGGTGCCTTGCGCTCCAGTTTTGAAAACACCAGCCGTATCGCGCAAACGGCAGATCGTTTGGGCTTTAGGAATATGCTCTGCCCATCATCTTATCAAGTGGGGCAAGACACGCTCTCTTTTGTCGCTGCCATGGCGCCGCTTACCAAACAAATGAGCCTGCTTGCCGCCATTCGCATGGGCGAGATGCAACCCATCATGCTGGCGCGAACCGTTGCCACACTCGACCATATGCTGAAAGGCCGCTTGACGCTGAACGTAATCTCTTCCGACTTTCCAGGCGAAGTCGCGAGCAACGAGTTGCGTTATCAACGCAGCAAAGAATTGGTAGAGATTTTGAAGCAAGCGTGGACACAAGACGAAATCAATTACGAGGGCAAGGTCTACAACTTCAAAGGTCTCAATACAGCGCCCGTCAAGCCTTATCAACAAAACGGCGGGCCACTGCTCTACTTTGGCGGCTACTCGCCTGATGCGGTCAATCTATGCGCCGAGCACTGCGATGTCTACCTGATGTGGCCTGAGGCCGAGGGACAACTCGCCGACCGCATGCGCGTGGTGAATGAGCGAGCGCAACACTACGGTCGCACAATCGACTACGGCCTGCGCATCCACATGATCGTTCGTGATACCGAGGCCGAGGCACGCGAATACGCTGAAGATTTAGTCAGCCAACTCGACGATGAAATTGGTCGCCAAATCCGTGAACGAGCATTGGACGCCAAAAATTTTGGCGTCTCGATTCAAGCCAAAAATCGCGAGCTAGCGGATGATGCGGGTTATATCGAGCCTCACATCTGGACTGGCATTGGCCGCGCCCGCTCGGGGTGTGGTGCCGCGCTAGTCGGCTCGGTCGATCAGGTCATGAGCAAGATTGAACGCTACAAAAAAATGGGCATCCGCGCCTTCATCTTTTCGGGCTATCCTCACCTGAATGAGTGTGAGCAATTCGGCACCAAAGTGCTGCCTCACTTGAAGACTTGCTCGCTACCAGAAGTCTATGGTCGCGTACCGCCAACCACACCTGCCACGCCACTTGGAACTGGAATCAGAAAATAACCCTATGCAAAAAATTAAACTCGCGCCCCACCTTCCCGATTTCAGTCGCATCGTTTACGGCGCTTGGCGCATGAACGATGACGTGGACAACGCGCCTACGGATGCATTAGAAAAAATTCAAGCTGCGTTAGATGTGGGCATCACTACTTTCGACCATGCCGATATTTACGGCGACTACTCGTGCGAGACATTATTTGGCGAGGCTTTGCGATTAGATGACTCAATAAAAAATCGTATTCAAATTGTGACGAAATGCGACATCATGCTGATGAGTGAAAAATATCCATATCGGCATGTCAAGCACTACGACACCTCGCCCGCGCACATCAAAGCTAGCGTGGATGCATCATTGGCGCGCCTAGGCGTGGACGTGATTGATGTACTACTTATTCACCGCCCCGATCCGTTAATGGACGCAGCAGCTACTGGTGCATGTCTAGACGAGCTCGTCAAAATTGGAAAAATTCGCGCTGCAGGCACATCTAACTTCATGTCACACGACTGGAATTTGTTACAAGCCAATATGACAACGCCACTAGTTACCAATCAATTGGAAATTAGCTTGCTCGCTCGTGAGGCTTTAACAGACGGCACCTTGGCACAAGCGCAACAAGTCAAGGCGCCGCCGATGGCCTGGTCGCCGCTAGGCGGTGGTAATTTGTTTATTGATGGTGAAGATGATGGCGGCGGCTCAGCCTGGCGGCTGCGGCCTGCGCTCATGCGAATTGCTGAGAATTACGGTGTACGTACCGACGCGGTCGCTATTGCATGGCTTTTGGCGCATCCCGCCCAGATTTTGCCTGTGCTGGGCACTACGCAAATTCCGCGTATTGCAAAACTAGGCGATGCCTTTAAAGTCGATATGACACGTGAGATGTGGTTTGAACTTTTAGAGTTGGCGCAAGGCCACGAGGTCGCTTAATGATAAATCAGGTGCAAGATATCAAGCAAGCCATGGCTTGTTTTGGCACGGGTGTCACCGTCATAACAGCTACCCACGCTGGACAAGACTTTGGCATGACCTGTAACTCGTTTAACACCGTCTCGCTAGAGCCTGCGCTGGTTCTGTGGTCGCTGAGGCAAGGCTCTAGCAACCGTGCTCACTTTGAAGCTGCGGGCGGCTACACAGTCAATATATTGAGCCACACACAGCAACCGCTCGCGATGCGCTTTACCAAAGGCTCGCACGAGGAACGCTTCGCGGGATTAGAGTTAGTACGACTTCCCACGGGTCGCCCACAAATTGTGGGCAGCACCGCATGGTTCGATTGCGAGCTAGAGCGCATCATTCCCGCAGGCGATCACGACATCATGCTGGGACGTGTTTTAAATTTTGGTGTGAATGCGGATGCGACTGCAGAGCCTCTAATTTATGCACGAAGGCAGTTTGGACGGTTGGGGGTTTAAGCTCAGTTGCGCTTGAACAGTGGCAACTTCGCCATTGGTGCATCCACCGTGTGATATTGCCCCGCTGCAAATATCTCGCCGCTCTCAAAGTCTTGCCATGTTTGGCCTGTTGGCAATTTTGGCAAATACACGCGCCGTGTTCTTGCCCCCTCTTCAACCACAGGCGCGACCAAATATTGACTGCCCAGCATGAAGTCATCTGAATCTTTGAAGCACTCTTCGTCATCAGGAAAATCGTAGAACGTCGGGCGAATGATCGGCTCGTGATTGCTGCTCGCTCGCTCAAAGCATTCCAGCAAATACGGCATCAGTTTGTACCGAAGCTCTATCGCCGCGATCACGTCTTTGGTGACTTCGGGGTGCATCCACGGTACATTGCTGAAATGCCCCCCATTAGCATCCTGCTTCCACGAGTTCATCACCATGCGTGGATTCAAACTACAAGCCTGCACCCAGCGCAAAAAGAGCTCAGGTTCGGGAATGCGTCCATAAAAGCCGCCTACATCGTGACCGATATTAAACATGCCAGAAATACTCATTTGCAGGCCCGTGCGGATATTCCATTTGAGTGTGCGCCAGCTGGTGGTATTGTCGCCTGACCAAGTTTGTGCGTAACGCTGAATACCAGGTGAGCCTGCACGAGAAACTGTATAAATCGGCTCGGAAGCCATATCCTGTATGGCTTGCACGAGATACGATTTTTGCGCCTCATACGTTGCACGCGTCATGAGCATGGAATGCAGTGGCTTGGATCGGTGCATGGGAATGCTCTTTCCAAAGCCACCACTCACCGCATCATCATCCAAAATGGCGTACTCGTTGTTGTCGTTCCAACCCACATCGATGCCGTAATCGAGCACTTGCGCTTTCAAGTTCTTTTGCCACCACTCAATCGACGATTGGTTAGTGAAATCAAGGTGCGAACCCATGCCATCCCAATACGGCTCAACAATCGGTTCTCCCGTTTTAGCGTTGGTAATAAAACCGCCCGCAGCCCGCGTGGATTCATACGCAGGATGGTCATCTAACAAGCACGGTTTGATGTTGGCAACTAACCGCATGCCGTTTGCGTTGAACTTTTTATTGAGCGTTTTGGGGTCAGGAAATTTTGCGGTGTTCCACGTAAACACATAGCGCTGTTTGCCGCGCGCGCCCACGCCCGTGGAGTAACCCGAGCCATAGTGGAAGGAACTGATTGGCACGCCGTGCGCTCGCACTTTGTCAATAAATTGATCAAGCTGGTGCTGTGCATCGGGCGCATCCGCCAAGCCCATCGCCGTCTGCGCAAACCCTACGCTCCACGCCGGCACACGTGCCGTGCCACCAATCAGACGCATCCACTGGGCAATGACTTCTGCTGGCGTGTCGCCCACCATTAGGTAGTAATCTAAGTCGCCATCGTCAATTTCCACGTAGCGATAAAAGCCGTGGTACATGTCGTGCTCGCAGCCAAAATCGAACGTACAAGTGGCGAGCGTGTCGTAGTAAAGCCCCATCCACTGGCCGCTGGCGGTGCGAGAGAGCGTGAACGGCCAATGTTTGTAGAGCGGATCACCATGCTCGGGGTCAAAGCCTATGGAGTCCATGCCACCTGTGCGAAGCCTACGTCCTGTCAAATCGAGAGGACCTGTTTTGTCGCCAAGGCCAAAGTGTTTTTCTAAAGCGAGATTGCCCGCGCCCACCTCGCGCTGCAAATAGTGACGCACGAGTCCCGAGCGTGCCTCAGTCATATAGCCGCTCGTCACGCGGTCAGCCGCAATTTGCCGTTGATCTCGTGCATCCGTCCAAGTCAATCTGAGTGGATTCGTTTGAATTGACACGCAAAGGCGCGAGGTACTTAGCGTTGCGTCGGTAGTAACCGCCTTCGGCAGGTCAAACCCAGCAACGCTGGCACGATCACGACCTTCCCACGGCACATCAGGTGTACCGTCTGGTGCTATCGCCCACGTGCGCGGCTCTTTAAAACCATCAGCGGGTTTGAGCGTGACGCGAGCTAGCGATTCGCCTAACAATTGAACCGTAAATTCATTACCATCTGCGAGCGGCACGGTGGCGGCAGCACCGCGCAAAACCATATTTGGCAAGGCTTGCAAAGCATTCATCTAAAAACCTTATTAAATTCGTTGCTCGTTCGCATTAAAACTATGCAGCTTAGACGCATCCATCACCAACGTCACTACATCGCCACGCGTCACAGGTACAGCGTGCTGCTGCATCACCTCGATCTTGGTTCCGTCTGCTAGCGTACCTTGCAGCAAACTGGTTGCACCCATGTATTCGGCCTGCGCAATTGTGAGCAGTAAGCCAACGCCTAGCTCAGCTGCTTCGCTTGCTGCCAAGACACGTAGGTGCTCGGGGCGAATACCGACGCTGGTTGCAGAGTTAGGCAACTGGGAGACCAATACTGGCATGGCTTGTAGAGCACTACGTGGGATAAAGTTCATTCGTGGCGAACCAATAAATCCTGCTACAAATGTGTTGATGGGGCGCTCGTAGAGTTCTTTGGGCGTACCGATTTGTTCGATCTTGCCTGCGCGTAGTACGACGATTTTGTCGGCCAGCGTCATAGCTTCAACTTGGTCATGCGTCACGTAAATCATGGTGGAACCAAGGCGTGCGTGCAGGTCGCGCAACTCAGCTCGCATGGAGACACGCAGCTCGGCATCCAAGTTAGACAGTGGCTCATCAAACAAAAAGAGTTTGGGCTCGCGCACGATGGCGCGTCCAATCGCCACACGTTGTCGCTGCCCGCCCGAGAGCTGAGTGGGTTTGCGCTCTAGCAAGCTATCCAAGCGCAACAGCGCTGCGGCCTCAGTAACTTTTTTGCGCACCGCATCTTTTGCCATGCCCGCGTTCTCAAGCCCAAAGGCCATGTTGTCGTACACCGTCATGTGCGGATAGAGTGCATAACTTTGGAACACCATCGCGCAACCGCGCTGGGCGGCGGATATATCGTTGACCACAGCGTTATCAATTTTTATCTCGCCTGTGCTGGCGGTCTCTAAGCCAGCAATCATGCGCAATAACGTCGATTTACCGCAACCCGAAGGACCGACAAACACAACGAACTGACCATGCGCCACATCAAGGTCAACGCCTTTAATGACATGCACATCACCAAAGGACTTGGTGAGAGACTTTAGTTGTAGCGTACTCATTTATTTCACTCCCGCACCAGCAATGCCAGTCGTAATATATTTTTGTAAAAAGGCAAACACCAGCGTAATCGGAATCAAAGTAATCACGGTCATGGCAAGCAAATAGTGCCACTGCGTATTGAGCTCGCCTTGGAAGGAATTGAGCGCGAGTTGCAGCGTAAAAAATTCTGATTTGGAGAGCACGATCAGCGGCAATAAGAAATCGTTCCAGCGCCACATCACAGAAAAGATGGCGAGCACCGCCAGCGCAGGTGCGGCCAACGGCAAAATGATCTTCCAGTAAATGCGCCACTCGCTGGCATGATCCATCCGCGCGGCCTCCAACAGTTCATCTGGAATCGTGAGCATATATTGACGCAACAAGAACACGCCCGTCGGCGTAGCAATGGCAGGGAGAATCACGCCCCACAAGCTATTGAGCAACCCCACAGAGTTAATCACTAAAAACACGGGTACCAGGATGATGGTGGGCGGAATCATGAGCGTGGCAATGATGAGACCGAAGACAAATTTTTGCCCTTTGAATTGATATTTGGATAGCGCGAATGCCGCCATAGAGTTCACCAAGAGCGTAAGCAAGGTGGCAATCACGGTGATGAACACACTATTGAACAAGTATTTACCAAAGCTAAATTTACCAAACACTTCAGTGTAATTTTCAAACGCAAATTTGAGCTCGTTAATCGGCTTGCGATCGTTGATATTTACCTTGATCGGTGGCATGTCTGGCTTGGCAGGGTCGACCATCGTGGCCTCAATACCAAGGCGCATCACTTGCGCCATTGGGCGTTCGCCCTCCGCAGTTTTCGTAAGAAATAGTGGCAGCACTTGCTCGTGCCCAGTCACTTTGACAGATTGTTGTGAATAGGGCAAAAACGTGGGCGGAAACTGCGCAACTGCACTTTCAGTTTTGAGTGATGACATCACCAGCCACACGATCGGCGCAAACATGGTGAAGAGCCCAACGAACAAATACAGATAGGACACGTAGTCTGTCCAGTCGAATTGTCCTTTGCCGTGAGTTCGCGTGATAAATTCTTTGATGCGCATAGTAAGATCGATCATACCGATTCGGCCTACAACCTAAACTAAGGAAAACCATGAAACTTGTTCGATATGGCGCTGCTGGAAAAGAAAAGCCGGGCTTGATTGATGCAGCCGGCAAATTGCGCGATCTCTCCAAGCATGTCAAAGATTTTGATGGCACAGCTATTAGTCCTGCTGCCCTTGCGAAAATCGCCAAGATCAAAACCGATACGCTGCCTCTCGTCAAAGGCAAGCCACGCATGGGTAGTCCAGTTGCGAACGTCGGTAAATTTATTGCTATTGGTCTCAATTTTTATGACCATGCTGAAGAATCTGGCATGCCCGTACCCAAAGAGCCTGTCGTCTTTATGAAAGCAACTAGCTGCATCGTTGGCTGTAATGACAACGTTATGTTGCCCAAGGGCTCCAAAAAGAGTGATTGGGAAGTGGAGCTGGGCATTGTGATTGGCACGCGAGCACGTTATGTGTCGCAAAAGGCTGCGACAGATTACGTGGCAGGTTATTGCACGATCAACGATGTGTCCGAACGCGAATACCAATTGGAGCGTGGCCCACAGTGGGATAAGGGTAAGGGTTGCGACACTTTTGGCCCGATCGGTCCATGGCTAGTGACTAAAGAAGAAATTCCAAACATTCACAACTGCAAAATGTGGCTGGACGTGAACGGCAAGCGCATGCAAACGGGCACTACTAAAAAGATGATTTTTAACGTGTCCAAAATCGTGAGTTACTTAAGTCAGTTCATGACACTAGAGCCTGGCGACATCATCACCACGGGCACGCCACCTGGCGTGGGTCTGGGTATGAAGCCACCCGTTTACTTGAAAGCTGGCGACGTGATGACCCTTGGTATTGAAGGTCTAGGTGAGCAGCGTCAAGTGGTGGTGCCGTTTAAGCTTTAAATAACTAAGCGTTAGCGCGCAAAAAAAACCACAAGGAGAAAGTTCTTGTGGTTTTTTTATCGGCAAAAATAGCACGATCGTTCTTTTCAAGTTACACTCGCGCTCCATGAGCACACCAAAATCCGCCTCCAAAGCCGAACATACCAAAGCTGTCATTGTGGACGCTGCGCTACGTTTGGCCTCGCAAATTGGCTTGGAGGGCTTATCCATTGGGGCACTGGCCGAAGTGACGCAGATGAGTAAGTCCGGAGTCTTTGCACATTTTGGGTCGCGCGAAGAGCTGCAAATCTCTGTCGTTCGCGAATACTTTGTGCGGTTCGAGCGTGATGTATTTATGCCCACACTACAGACTGATCGAGGGCTGCCTCGTCTGCGTGCACTCTTTGCCAACTGGATGAGTCAAGTCGCGCATGAAGTGCAATCTGGTTGCTTGTTTATCAGTGGTGCTGTGGAATTTGACGATCGCTCGGGCCCTGTACGCGACGCACTTGAGCAGTCGATGAAAACGTGGCTAACCGCTGTGCGACGCTGCATTGCCATGGCTATTGAAGCAGGACATTTAGCCCAAACCACCGACCCCAAGCAAATGATGTTTGAAATACACGGCCTGATTTTGGCGGTGCACTACGAAGCTAAATTTTTGAAATCTGTGCACTCTATGGAGCGCGCCAAGATTGGCTTTGACAATCTTCTCACCCGTTACAAAATTTAAAAGGAAATCCCCATGCCAGCCTATACCCCACCGCTACGCGATATGCAATTTGTGCTGCATGAGCTCTTGCAGGTCACTGACGAATTCAAGCAGATGCCTAAGCATGCCGACCTAGACGCAGACACCGTGAACGCCGTACTAGAAGAAGGCGGCAAATTCGCCGCAGGTGTGACGTTTCCCATTAATGCAAGCGGTGACCGCGAAGGTTGCACACTCGATCAAACCACGCACAACATCAAAACACCCAACGGTTGGAAGGAAGCCTACGCCCAGTATGTCGAAGGCGGCTGGCCAGCGCTATCGGGTGACCCCAAATATGGCGGGCAAGGATTGCCTATTGTGCTGAATCAATGCATGTACGAAATGCTGAACTCGGCCAACCAAGCATGGACGATGTACCCAGGCCTTGCACACGGCGCACATGCAGCTATTGAAGCGCACGGCACCGACGCGCAAAAGGACATGTATCTGCCAAAGATCACCAGCGGCGAATGGCTGGGCACCATGTGCTTGACTGAATCGCACTGCGGGACCGATCTTGGGCTCTTGCGTACCAAGGCCGAGCCACAAGCCGACGGCAGCCACTTGATTACGGGATCGAAAATTTTTATCAGCGGCGGTGATAGCGACTTTGCCGAGAATATCGTGCACTTGGTACTGGCGCGTTTGCCTGATGCACCCGTTGGCAGCAAGGGCATTAGCTTATTTTTAGTGCCCAAGTTTTTAGTCAACGCCGATGGCTCCCTCGGTGCGCGTAACCCCATTTTTGTGACAGGTATCGAGCACAAGATGGGCATCAATGGCAGTGCCACTTGCCAAATCAGTATTGATGGTGCACGTGGCTGGATGGTGGGTCAGCCGCACAAAGGCCTAGCTGCCATGTTTGTGATGATGAACGCCGCGCGCATTGGTGTGGGCATGCAGTCTTTGGGTTTAACAGAAGTAGCCTATCAAAACGCGCTGGCTTACGCCAAAGATCGCATCCAGATGCGCTCGCTCACAGGTCCCAAAGATTTGAGCAAGCCAGCGGATGCCATCATCGTGCATCCCGATGTCCGCAAGCAGTTGCTCACGGCTAAGGCTTATGCCGAAGGCGGTCGCGCTATGAGTTTGTATTGCGCTCTTTTGATTGACAAAGAGCACAACCATCCTGATGCTGAGGTACGCGCTGATAGCGCTGAACTGGTCGCACTGCTCACACCCATTGTCAAAGCCTTCTTGACCGACAACGGTCACATTGCCACGAATGCCTGCATGCAAGTGTTTGGCGGACACGGTTTTATTAAAGAATGGGGCATGGAGCAGTTTGTGCGTGACAACCGCATCAACATGATTTACGAAGGCACCAACGCCGTGCAATCTCTCGATTTATTGGGTCGCAAAATCTTGGGCAACAACGGCGAGAGTCTTAAGAAGTTTGGCAAACAAATTGCGGCACTGGTCGCTGAAGTGAAGGACGACGAGCTACATGCGGACGATATGCAAGAGTTCATTGCGCCACTCGCCGAGCTGGGTCAAAAGATGACTGCATTCACCACCGAAATTGGTATGCGCGCGATGCAAAGCGCCAACGAAGTCGGCGCTGCGTCGCCCGAATATCTACGCGTAGCAGGTCATTTGGTGTTTGGTTATTTCTTTGCTCGCATGGCCTATATCGCTCTGAAGGCGAAGACTGGTGGGGCTTCCAGCAGTGATGCCAAGTTCTATCAAGGAAAATTGCAAACGGCACGCTTCTACTTTGCCAAACTAATGCCCGAAACGCTGACCTTAATGGCAACGGCACGTACAGGTGCAGAAGCTCTGATGGACACCGAGGCGGCCCTGGCATGAAAAAATCGGGGCTGCTTGCACTACTCGTACTCTCACTCAATAGCTGGGCTCAAATGACGCCCGTTGGTTCTTGGCATACGGTCGATGATGAAACGGGCAAGCCTTCGGCTGAAATTCGCATCACTAGCAAAGGCAATGGCGAACTTGTGGGCGTCGTTATTAAAAGCCTGATGCCTCCCAATGAGCGAGACGAAGAGTTCTGCTCCAAATGCACGGACGATCGCAAAGACAAATCTAAAATTGGCATGGAGATCATTCGCGGTGCCATGCAAACGACGGGATCGCAGCAATGGGAAGGCGGCAACATTCTCGACCCCAATAACGGCAAAATCTACCGCTTGCGTCTGATGCCTATTGAGGGCGGCGCCAAGCTACAAGTGCGCGGCTACATTGGCCCCTTCTACCGCACGCAAACTTGGAATCGCGTCAGCCCTACACCCCTTACCAACTGAAAGACACACCATGACTGACATCCTAGAACACATTGAAGCTGGCGTTATGACGCTGACACTTAACCGCGTTGACAAAAAGAATTCGATTACAAGTGCCATGTACGGCCTGCTAGCCGATTCGCTGGCTAAAGCCAAGGATGATGCCAGCGTTCGCGTAGTTGTCATCCAAGGTCATGCAACTGTGTTTAGTGCGGGCAACGACATTGCCGACTTTCTGCACCGCCCGCCCACCACAGGCGAAGCGCCTGTATTTCGCTTTTTGCACGGTATTGCAGCTTTCCCTAAGCCCATTGTGGCTGCGGTCT
>CANBRV010000047.1 GCA_947372005.1 Comamonadaceae bacterium
GCCATCCAAAGTTCGATAAAGGTATTCTCTGGCGCCAACCGTCTTCCAATGCATCCCGCCTTTGAAACTGGCAGCCTTCAATTGAGCGTCCCTAAGCGCATCGTAGGTTTGCTGACAATCAATTGCCGCCTTCGCTGCACCTTCTGATAGTGGCACGAACATGGAATTTATCCTTGGAAAATAGATAAATCATATTTTAAGGATAAATTCTTAGGCTTACTTTTTCGCAGGCGCCACATCCACAAATGCTATATCCTTTCAAAATTATGCATTCACTCATCCGCGCCGCCCTACTGACCGCTCTCGTATTCGGCACCCTATCGGCTTGCACTGAAGCGCCAAGTTGGCAAAAGCTACTCGCCAGCAAAATCAAAGAGCACTATCCAAGTTACGACGTGCAAGCCACGCCAGATGGGGCTTTGAAGGTGCTACGCCCAAACTTACCAGAGGCACGAGTCAATGTAGATGAGATTGCACAGTTTTGCCAGCGTGGCCCAAAAGATTGTAATTACGCGACGGATCAGATGCTGCTAGGTTTGCAAAGTCAATGATTGTGGTTCGTAAATCGAGAAATGCGAATCAAACAGATTGCCAAGGCATTGTGTGAAGTAAATTAATGGCGCGTTTTGCGCTGTAGAATTTATTTGTCAATGGCGAAGATTTTTCAACTTACCTAACCACAAACCATGTCTGAAATTACAAATCAATCTCCACGAAATTCGTCGCTCACTTTTTCGTTAATTGCAAATGCAATTCTTGCTATAGCCACTTTAGCCTTTGCGTTTTTGTACTTCCAAACGAGTCGTGATTTGGATGGCCAAAAAGCGACTGTGGCGGCACTTCAAACAGAAACAAGCTCGGTTAAGAGTGACCTTGCAAAAGAGGCAGCACGTGCGGCCGAATTGAAGTCCGATCTCAATGTAGCAAAAACTGACGCTCAATCGCTAGCTGCAAAATCAACGCAACTACAAGCCGATCTAGAGTCGAAAGATCAAGCACTGGCGCAAAACAAGGCAGCGCTGGACAAAGAAAAGGCAAAACTTCCGCCCGTACCAGTTTCAATTGCAATGAGACCGTCCGCTGTAAACCGTGGGCTCGTTGCGGTCTTAACAAACACATCAACAAAACAACTACCAATACTGCTTTTAGTCGTGAACCCTACGACACGTCAGAAAATTCAACTGTCACTACAAATTGCGCCAGGCAAAAAACTAGAAATTGGTCATCAAGAAGGTTGGCAATTTGCATCTGGTGATATCGCGTTTGTTCGCAGCTCAGGCTATGAAGATTTACGAATCACGGTGCCTTGATTGGCGCTCTCAAAATCAGCAATAACGCTCTCAGTATTAAAAAAGCCCGAGCCAATTAAGGTTCGGGCTTTTTCTTTGCGCTATGCAATAAAGATTACTTCTTCGCAGGCGGCACATCCGTACAAGACCCATGCGCCACTTCCGCTGCCATGCCGATGCTCTCGCCTAGCGTGGGGTGCGGGTGAATGGTTTTGCCGATGTCGATTTCGGTTGCGCCCATCTCGATAGCGAGTGCGACTTCGCCAATCATGTCGCCTGCGTGTGTGCCGACGATGCCGCCGCCCACAATGCGGTGCGTGGCTGCGTCGAACAGCAGTTTGGTAAAGCCTTCGTCGCGACCGTTCGCAATAGCGCGGCCTGATGCGTTCCACGGGAACATGCCTTTTTTGACCGCGAGGCCTTGCGCTTTGGCTTGCTCTTCGGTGAGGCCCACCCAGGCCACTTCGGGGTCGGTGTAGGCCACGCTTGGAATGACACGTGCATTAAACGCGGCTTTGGCTAGCTTCTCATCGCCCAAGAGCACGCCCGCTGCCACTTCCGCCGCCACGTGTGCTTCGTGTACGGCTTTGTGCGCCAGCATGGGCTGGCCGACCACATCGCCAATGGCGAAGATGTGCGGCACATTGGTGCGCATTTGGATATCGACGTTGATGAAGCCGCGGTCTGTGACGGCAACGCCTGCTTTGTCTGCCGCGCATTTCTTGCCGTTTGGCGTGCGTCCCACCGCTTGCAAAACCAAATCGTAAGTTTGCGGAGGTGGCGCAACACCGCCCTCTTCTGCCGCCGCAAAGGTGACTTCAATGCCCGCTGGCGTGGCTTTCGCGCCAACGGTCTTGGTCTTCAGCATGATGTTGTCAAAACGCGGCGCATTCATCTTTTGCCACACTTTGACTAAGTCACGATCTGCGCCTTGCATGAGGCCGTCCATCATTTCCACCACATCTAGGCGTGCGCCCAGTGTTGAGTAAACCGTACCCATCTCAAGACCAATAATGCCGCCGCCCAAAATCAGCATGCGCTTGGGTGCGTGCTCCATGGCGAGTGCGCCTGTGGAATCGACCACGCGCGGATCGTCGGGCATAAACGGCAAGCGCACAGCTTGCGAGCCCGTGGCGATGATGGCTTGTTTGAATTTGACGACCTGCGTTTTGCCTGTCTTCTCTTGCGCCGTACCCGTGGTTTCTTCCACGCTTAAATGGTGGCTATCTACAAACGCGCCATAGCCGCGAATGATGGTGACTTTGCGCATTTTCGCCATCGCACCCAATCCACCCGTGAGCTTGCCCACGACTTTGTTTTTGTGACCTAGGAGCTTGCTGCGATCCACCGTTGGTTCGCCAAAATCAACGCCTAGCGCTGCAAAATGCTTGACTTCATCCATGACGGAGGCCACGTGCAGCAAGGCTTTGGAAGGGATACAGCCCACGTTCAGGCAAACACCACCAAGGCTGGCGTAACGCTCAACGAGAACCACTTTAAGTCCCAAATCGGCTGCACGGAAAGCAGCGGAGTAACCGCCAGGACCACCGCCTAAAACGAGCAGGTCGCACTCGGCATCGACTGCGCCGGCGTAGGTAGATGCGGCAACGGCTGCGGCCGCTGGGGCAGAGTCTGCACGGATGGTTGCGGGAGCGTTTCCTGCTTGTTCGGTAGCCTTTGGCGTGCTAGAAGCGGCGACAGAATCTGCCCCAGCGGTCGCAGCCGTTGCTGCCCCCCCAGCGGCTTCTAGCGATACCACGATCGAGCCTTGCTTGACCTTGTCGCCTAGCTTCACTTTCAATTCTTTCACCACGCCCGCATGGGACGACGGAATTTCCATCGACGCTTTGTCGGACTCCACGGTGATGAGCGATTGCTCGACCTTGACGGTGTCGCCTACTTTGACGAGCAACTCAATCACGGTGACTTCGTCGAAATCGCCAATATCTGGAACTTGAATATCAATGGAACTCATGGTGTTTACTCCTCATTTTTACTAAATTTATTTGAATTACTTTTTCAATTTAACGGTGTACACATGCACGGGCGGCGCAGAGTTTTTATCAAACTCACAACCTGCCAGCACACCTGCCTCTGCCACTTCTGCCGCTGTCTTTGCTTTGCTATAGACCGCATTCATTGCGCCCAGTGCAAAGGGACGGCCTGAGCCAATACCCCAAAACTCTTTGAACTCAAACACTTCGCGGTAGCTGTACAGGCCAAAAATACCAGCGCTGTTAGCCACTAACACCGAGAACTGCATGGACTCGTACGGATCGTTGTCGTCTTCTTTGGTTTGCAAAAAGAACTTGTCCTTCAAGACCGTGTGCAGCTTCAAAAACGTGTCATAGACTTCGTCTTTGCTGTGCAACTTCAAGTCCTCAGAAGGCAAGTCCAACAAGGCTTTGCGGATCGCGGGAAAGTGTGCCACCGTACCCGCTGCCGCCACGTAAGTCTCGCCGCCCACGGCATTCACTTTGAAGATTTTGGAGTTGTCTTCAAAACGATGCGCCAGCTTGGTATCGCCAAACGTGACGAGGCTGTCGGATGCAACCGCAACCTGCCCCGCTTTTTTAACAACGACGACCGTAGTCATGTACGCCTTTTACAGAGCGACGCGGCGGAAGTCTGCCAGCACAGCGCCCAAGAACGCATTGAAACGCGCAGCGGCTGCACCATCAATCACGCGGTGGTCATACGAGAGTGACAGCGGCATGATGAGGCGTGGCACAAAAGCTTTGCCATCCCACACGGGCTGCATCTTCGATTTGCTGACACCCAAAATGGCAAGTTCAGGCGCGTTGATGATCGGTGTGAAGTTGGTGCCGCCAATACCGCCAAGACTGGAGATACTGAAGCAACCACCTGTCATTTCGGCTGGTTTGAGTTTGCCCTCGCGTGCTTTGAGTGAGAGTTCGGTCATCTCTTTGGCAATGTCGATGAGGCCTTTTTTATCGGCATCTTTGATGACGGGAACGACCAAACCGTTTGGCGTATCGGCCGCAAAGCCAATGTGGACATACTGTTTGTAGACGAGTTGATCGCCATCAAGCGACGCATTGAACTCTGGGAATTTCTTGAGCGCTGCGACAACTGCTTTGATGAGGAACGCCAGCATGGTGAACTTGACGCCTGCTTTTTCGTGCTCTTTATTCAGCTTGACACGTAAAGCTTCCAAATCAGTGATGTCGGCTTCGTCATTGTTGGTCACGTGCGGAATCATCACCCAGTTGCGGTGCAAGTTCGCGCCGCTGATCTTCTTGATGCGCGACAAGTCTTTTCGCTCAACAGGTCCAAATTTGGCGAAGTCAACTTTAGGCCATGGCAGCAGGCCAAGCGCAGCGCCGTCTGCCGAGCCACCTGCTCCAGAAGCCTTGCTAGACGCGGCTTGCGCGGCAGTCTGCTTGGAGCCGCCCATCACGGCTTGCGTAAACACTTGCACATCTTCCTCGGTGATACGACCATTTGCGCCCGAACCTTTGACTTCAGCCAGCGGCACACCGAGTTCACGAGCGTATTTGCGAACAGACGGTGAGGCATTTGGTAGCGAGGCAAGCTGCGCCGTTTGCGCGGCAGGCTCATGAGCTGGAGCGGCAGCGCCTGTGCCCGCTGTGGCAGAGTCTGCACGGATGGTTGCAGGAGCGTTTCCTGATTGTTCGGCAGCCTTTGGAGTGCTAGAAGCTGCGACAGAATCTGCCGCAGCGGGCGCAGGCGCTGCTGCGGCAACCGCTCCGCCAGCACCCTCAACCTCAGCCACCAACGAGCCCATCTTCACCTTATCGCCCAGCTTCACCTTTAAAGAAGCCACCACACCCGCATGCGAGGATGGAATTTCCATCGACGCTTTGTCGGACTCAACCGTAATGAGCGACTGCTCAACCTTCACGGTATCGCCTGCTTTGACTAGCAATTCAATCACAGTGACTTCGTCGAAATCACCAATATCGGGAACCAAAATTTGTATATTCGCCATGTTTCTCTCCTCTAATGTGTTCTTGAAAAATTCGTAGTTTTTAGGCGTAGAGCGGGTTAATTTTGTCGACCTTAATAGCGTACTTGGCAATAGCTTCAGCCACCTTAGCCACTGGCACAGCGCCCTCTTCGCTCAAAGCTTTGAGTGCGGCCACCACGATGTAGTGGCGGTTAACCTCAAAGTGCTCGCGCAATTTGGAGCGGAAGTCTGAGCGACCAAATCCGTCCGTACCCAGCACTTTGTAGGTACGACCTTTTGGCACAAACGGACGAATCTGCTCGGCATAAGCTTTCATGTAGTCAGTGGATGCAATGACAGGGCCTTTGTGCGGCTTTAATTGACTTTCAACAAAAGACACGCGTGGGGTCGCTGTTGGATGTAGCAAGTTGTAACGCTCTACATCTTGGCCATCGCGGGTCAGCTCGTTAAAACTTGGTGCGCTCCAGACATTGGCACCAATGCCCCAATCTTTTTCCAGCAATTCTTGCGCAGCAATCGACTCACGCAAAATCGTGCCCGAGCCCAAGAGTTGCACCGTGTGCTCTGCTTTTTTTGCCACGCTTGGCTTGCACAGATACATGCCTTTGATGATTTGCTCTTCCGTGCCAGGAATGAGTCCAGGCATGGCATAGTTTTCATTCAAGAGCGTAATGTAGTAGTACACGTTGTCTTGCTTCTCAACCATGCGCTTGAGGCCATGATGCAAGATCACGCCGACTTCGTGTGCAAAGGTTGGGTCATACGACAAGCAGTTCGGAATGGTGTTCGCCAGAATATGGCTGTGGCCATCTTCGTGCTGCAAGCCTTCTCCGTTTAGCGTGGTGCGCCCCGACGTACCGCCCAGCAAGAAGCCGCGGGCTTGCATGTCGCCAGCCGCCCAAGCCAAGTCGCCAATACGTTGGAAGCCAAACATGGAGTAATAAACATAGAACGGCACCATGATGCGGTTGCTGGTGGAGTAGCTGGTTGCAGCAGCAATCCAAGAGCTCATGCCGCCCGCTTCGTTAATACCTTCTTGCAAGATTTGACCGGCTTTGTCTTCGCGGTAGTACATCACCTGCTCTTTATCCACAGGGGTGTAGTTTTGACCTGCGGGGTTGTAAATACCGATTTGACGGAACAAACCTTCCATACCAAAGGTACGCGCTTCGTCCACCAAAATAGGGACCACACGTGGGCCGAGTGCCTGGTCGCGCAGTAGCTGGGTGAGGAAACGAACGTAAGCCTGCGTAGTCGAAATCTCGCGTCCTTCAGCGGTTGGTTCCATCACGCTTTTGAAGCTATCCAAGGCTGGTACGGTAAAGCTCTCGTCGGCTTTGGTGCGGCGATGCGGTAAGTAACCACCCAAGGCCTTACGGCGCTCATGCAGATATTGCATCTCTGGGGTATCGTCTGCAGGTTTGTAAAACGGTAGCTCTGGCAATTGGCTATCAGGGATAGGAATGTTGAAGCGGTCACGGAAGGACTTGATATCTTCATCCGATAGTTTTTTGGTTTGGTGAACGTTGTTTTTACCTTCGCCAATTTTTCCCATACCAAAACCTTTGACAGTTTTGATGAGTAACACCGTGGGCTCACCTTTGTGATTCACTGCTTTGTGAAAGGATGCGTAGACTTTTTGCGCATCGTGTCCACCGCGCTTCAAGTTCCAGATTTCGTCGTCCGTCATGTGCGCAACCATCTCTAGCGTGCGCGGATCGCGGCCAAAGAAATGCTTGCGTACATACGCGCCGTCGTTGGCTTTAAAGGCTTGATAGTCACCGTCCAGCGTGTCCATCATCAGCTTGCGAAGTGCACCGTCTTTGTCGCGTGCCAAGAGGCCGTCCCAACCGCTGCCCCACAAAAGTTTGATGACGTTCCAGCCTGCGCCGCGAAATTCGCCCTCTAGCTCTTGCACGATCTTGCCGTTGCCACGAACAGGGCCATCTAAACGCTGCAAGTTGCAATTGATGACGAAAATTAAGTTGTCTAAATTTTCGCGTGCCGCTAGGCCAATCGCACCTAAAGACTCCACCTCATCCATCTCACCGTCGCCGCAGAAAACCCAGACCTTGCGGTTCTCCGTATTGGCAATGCCACGTGCATGGAGATACTTTAAAAAGCGCGCTTGATAAATCGCCATCAGTGGACCAAGACCCATCGACACAGTAGGGAACTGCCAAAACTCCGGCATCAATTTAGGATGCGGGTAGCTGGACAAACCTTTGCCATCGACTTCTTGTCGGAAGTTGAGGAGTTGTTCTTCGGAAAGGCGCCCCTCTAAGAAAGCGCGTGCATAAACGCCTGGCGAGACGTGACCTTGAATAAAGATGCAATCGCCGCCGTGGTTTTCGTTCTCTGCATGCCAAAAATGATTGAAGCCTGCGCCAAACATATTGGCCAGCGATGCGAAGGAACCAATGTGTCCGCCTAAATCGCCGCCGTCTTCTGGATTGTGACGATTGGCCTTGACTACCATCGCCATCGCGTTCCAGCGCATATAGGCACGCAGACGCTCTTCGATTTCGGCATTACCGGGATTGCGCGCTTCGTCTTGCGTTTCGATGGTGTTGACGTAACCCGTTGTTGCAGAGAAAGGCATGTCGATGCCCTCTTGACGCGCCTGCTCCAGTAACTGCTCGAGTAGGTAGTGCGCACGCTCGCGACCGCCGTCGTTGGTCGGTGCGCTGGCAATGACGGCACGCAGCGCGTCAATCCATTCGCGGGTTTCTTGTTTGTCCGAATCAGCCGGCTGGCCATGAGTTTCTATTGCTTGCGTCATGCTGAAATACTCCTTTAATAATTGATGAAAAGAAGTATGCCATACGTTTTTTAATTGCCGCAATATGAATTTATATTTCACATTACAAAATATTAACGAAGGGGCAAAACGACTTCTCCCCTACACTCTAGCGCCTATGGCATACACATTTCCATCAGTTCCTCAATTTTGGCGCCCCGAGTGGAGAAAGTGGTGGCGCAAGCAGTCACCCACTCGGCAGGATCGATATGCCATGATTGCGCCTGTTGCCACCGTCATGCTTTTTTTGGCTGTTGTTTTTTTAACCATCGGTTACTTGCGTGTCGAGGAGGCTGACCGCGAACGTGAAAGCATTAAGCGAGATCTTGATTACACCCAAGGTCAACTACGCGAGCGGCTACAAGACCGCAAAGAGCAAGTACTACAAATCGCTAAAAGCATTGGACGGGGTCTTGTTGACCAAGCTGAGTTTTTGAATCAGTCAGAGTCTCTTGTAAGTACAACACCAGAAATGATGGCGATGGTCTGGGTCGATGGAGGCGGAAAAATTAAATCTGCCTATCTAACAACAGGGGCTTACACCATGAACTGGTCTAAGTCCTCTAGATTAGGAAGCGATAGCGATACGGCAGAGTTATACAAACGGGTTCAACTCGAGCAGTTACCGCTGTACTCCGATCCTTACTTCAGCTCGGATGGTCGAGGCTTGATTCAATTACAAGCCCCCATTCTTAGCATCAACAATAAATTTTTGGGCGTACTGATTGCCGAAGTATCCCTCGAGGGGCTTTTAAACAATGGCGTCCCCGCAGACATCAGCAAGAAATATGGCACGGCTTTTACAGGGCTTGAGCGTCAGCGCTTAGCTGGCGCGCTCAAACCCAAAGCGTCACTAGCAGGTGGATCGCTATCTTGGCTAACCGGGATTGGTGCTAGACATGAATATGCAGCAGATTTTGAGCTCAACGAAGGAGATCGTACGCCTACCGAGGGTGATAGCGCGCTTCAGTTCATTTTGCAAGGCTACCGCACTTCGCAGGGGTTTACTGGCTCGGCGCTGCGTTTACTAGTTGTCGCACTTAGTCTATTAACCATTTGGATGCTGATTGCCAATTGGCGACACACACGCAGGCGATTGCGTACCCAAGATGCCTTACTTGCGGAAACCAACTTTCGCCGAGCCATGGAAAACTCCATGCCAACGGGCATGCGAGCGCTGGACTTGGAAGGGCGCATTACCTATGTCAATGCTGCATTTTGTCAAATGACACAGTGGCGCGAAGCTGATTTAGTTGGAACGCTGCCGCCTTATGTTTATTGGCCCCCCGAAGACACTGTTAAGTTACACCTCGTCTTAAAACAAGAGCTTGGCGGCGAAAGTAGCGCGGGGGGGGTCGAAATGCAAGTCTTGCGCCGCGATGGCACACTTTTTGTTGCACGCATGTATGTCTCGCCTTTGGTGGATGCGAGGGGTAAACAAACGGGATGGATGGCCTCCATGACGGACATCACCGAACCCACCCGAATCAGACGAGAGTTGGGCGCGTCATATGAGCGCTTTACAACGATTCTGGAGGGCTTAGATGCCTCTATTTCAGTATCAACTATGGGCAGCAAACAACTGCTGTTTGCCAACAAAACCTACCGCAATTGGTTTGGTGAAGAGTCTCACGACCAGCCCGACTTTGTGGATACCATGCTGGCAAATAGTGCTGATCAGCATGCTCTAGACGACGCCAACGATGAGGTGGACGCATTAGCAGGTTTGCCACTATTTGATATTGAAGACGCGCCCAGTGAAAGCAAAGAAATCTTTTTGGAAGCGACCGCCAACCGAAATGCACGTTGGCTAGAGGTGCGCGTCCGGTATCTGAACTGGGTAGATGGTCACTTGGCACAAATGGTGATTGCCAGCGATATCACGGCTCGTAAAACAGCAGAAGCGTTAGCGCAAGATCAAGCCTCACGGGCACAAGCGGCTAGTCGCTTAATCACCATGGGCGAGATGGCATCTAGCGTAGCCCATGAGCTCAATCAACCATTGGCAGCCATTAGCAACTATTGCAGTGGCATGGTCAGCCGTATTCACAACAACCAAATTAGCAACGAAGAGCTTTTATTAGCCATTGAAAAAACAGCGAAGCAAGCTCAGCGAGCCGGGCAAATCATTCAGCGCATTCGCAGCTTTGTTAAACGCAGCGAGCCCAACCGCACGCCAAGCGATATGGCAACCATGGTGAACGAAGCGATTGAACTAGTGGGCATTGAAGTGCAACGCCGCCGCGTGCAGCTGATGCACCATGTCGCACTAAATCTACCCAACCTTATGGTGGATCCTATTTTGATTGAGCAAGTCATTGTCAATCTTGTCAAAAATGCAGCTGAAGCGATTGACGTCGGCGGCGAGTACTCGCCTAAAGATATGGCCAGACGGCAAATCAAGGTCCTTGTGAGCCGTAAAAATCATGAGTCACAAGATGGGATTGAATGCAGCGTTGAGGATACAGGACAGGGTGTGCCGCCCGAAGTACTTAAACGTATTTTTGATGCCTTCTACACCACAAAACTTGAAGGCATGGGTATTGGCCTTAATTTATGCAGATCCATCATCGAATCCCACCAAGGTCGCCTCATGGCTGAGAACATCTACAATGGAATCAGTATGAGCGAAGCCAAAGCTATTGTGGGATGCCGCTTTAGTTTTTGGCTACCACTACACCCTACGGCATAACACAACCAAAGATAACCATGAGCTTGATCCCTAAAAAAGGCACCGTATTTGTCGTAGACGACGACGAAGCTGTACGTGACTCATTGCAGTGGCTGCTTGAAGGCAAAGACTATCGCGTTCGCTGCTACGACTCAGCCGAAAATTTTTTGGCACGCTATGACACCCGCGAGGTTGCTTGCTTAATTGTTGATATTCGCATGACGGGTATGTCTGGGCTTGAATTGCAAGACCGCCTGATTGAGCAGCAATCGCCCTTGCCTATCGTTTTCATCACCGGTCATGGTGATGTCCCCATGGCTGTGACTTCTATGAAAAAAGGCGCCATGGACTTCATTCAAAAGCCATTTGATGAAGCATCGTTGGTGGTATTAATTGAGCGCATGTTGGAACACGCTAAAACATCTTTTGCCTCGGCTCAGGCCAGCGCTAGTCGCGATGCACTTCTTGGAAAACTCACCTCACGCGAAGCGCAAGTGCTCGAGCGCATTGTGGCGGGACGCCTCAATAAACAGATCGCAGACGACCTCGGCATTAGCATCAAAACTGTGGAAGCGCACCGCGCCAACATCATGGAAAAACTCAGTGCTAATACGGTGGCTGATCTCCTCAAAATTGCGCTTAAAAATTAATATTCATTTCTCGGGTTTTCATGTCAGCACAGCTCATTGATGGCAACGCACTTGCCGCACACATCAAATCAGAAGTCACCGCAAAGGTCATCGCTCTTAAAGCACGCGGCATTCAGCCTGGTCTGGCGGTTGTATTAGTGGGCGACGACCCTGCCAGTCAGGTGTATGTGAGCCACAAAGTCAAAGACAGCGAGCAAGTTGGCATTCATTCGGTGCTGGAGCGTATGGACGCGGCCACCTCTGAGGCTGCGTTACTTGCAAAAGTGGACGCACTCAATAACGACCCAAGCATCCACGGCATCTTGGTACAAATGCCGCTGCCCAAACACATCGATAGCCAAAAAGTGATCGCAGCTATCAATCCAGCCAAAGACGTAGATGGGTTCCATGTTGCCAACGCAGGTGCTCTAGCCGTTGGTTTGCCCGGTTTTTGGCCTTGCACACCGCATGGTGCGATGAAGATGATTGAATCCATTGGGATGAACCTACGCGGCAAGCACGCTGTTGTCATTGGCCGCAGCAACATTGTGGGTAAACCGATGGC